>PLER01000016.1:170-11865 GCA_003136495.1 Acidimicrobiaceae bacterium | reverse complement strand
CCGGAACGTGCCAGTAGCCGATCTTGTTCTCACAGACGCCTGGCGCAATCCACTGGGCCAGGCGTGCGTTCGCGTCAACCTTGACAAGTGTCGTGGGAGCTCCGCCAAAGAGTTTGGCGTGATAGGCCGCGAGATCGAGGTCGTAGAGACCGATGAGCCGCTGCACGTAGTCACCGGTCGGGTCAGGAATCTCACCGGTCTTCATTGACACGTAGGCCGCTTTTGGGAAGAAAGCGCTCGCTCCCAACCGGTCTGAGTCGTTCTTGATTGCGCGAAACAGCAGGTTCATCTGCGCGTGGAATGGCGCGCCAAATGTCGGCTCCGTTCGAGTCTGTGGAAGTGAGCCCGGTCCACTCGCCGCGGCCGGTGCCGCGACCACGAGGACGACGAGGAGCGAGAGCGCACTGGCTATGGAGCGGACGCGTCTCACGTGTTCGTCTGCCAGCGTCGGATGGCCACGAACGACCAGATGATCTCGACGACGCCGAAGGGCCACGCGCCACTCGCGAAGCCGTACACGCTCGAGAGGACACAGCCCAGCGAGAAGAGGATGATAAAGACTCGCGACCGTGATTCCAGTGCGTACATCAACATCATGAACGTGACGACCACGACGCCGTAGAGGGTGACGACGTCGTGCACGACGTCTAGTCGACCAAGGGTTCAGGCGGCGCTCGGCGTGGACGCAGGTTGCGACGTTCGAGCCCCCACGTGCAGAGAAGGAAGATGGCGCCGAGCAGGGCGAGCAGAATCNNTCGCGTATTTCTCGTGCGGGGGGAGATACGTGTAGGTCACGGTCGACGTCCCTTCGGGGACCTTCACGCTTTGGTACACGCCATTGACCGTCTTGATGGTCACGGACTTGCCGTTTACGTACGCTTTCCAGCCCGCCATTGAGAGTTCGGTGCGAATCAATGTTGACCCACCGTTTGGACAACTCACGCTCGCCGCATTGTCGCTCGTCGAGGTCACCGTGCACGAGTTCGAGGTCGCCGAAAGGAAGGGACGAGGATTTGGCATNNAGCTTCACGCCGAGATTCGTCAGAGCGGGGAGTATCACGAGCGCCTTGGGCATCATGAGGTACTTCACCGAGGCGTCCTGGTAGGCGGCGAAGTGCTTGACGATGTCCTGCATCTGGATGTCCATGCCGGTCACACCGTCGTGAATGACGAACTGATTTGACGGTGTGAGACCCGGCGCGAGTTGCGTCTCGATGAAGTTCGAGAACTTCTTTGGGAAGGGCAGGTCGATCGCGTTCAGCTCGTTCAGTCCGTACTGCGAGCCCCAGTTCGGCGTGAGGACGGCGAAGTCGAAGAATCGGTACTGGCCCTCGTTCTTTTGCAAGAAGTGGATTGGCTTAATGTCAACGTAGACGTACTTCGCCGACTCGGCCGAAGGAACGCCGAAGATGAGAAGCGATTCGACTACCAGCACAGCTGAGATGAGAAGGGGCGTCCATCGCCACCTCGCGAATCGGCCGAGGACGAGCAGCGCGATGACCGCGAGGAAAGGAACGGCGTCGAGGAACGCGTAGATGATTCGCTGCTTATGTCCGTAGATGACGCCGGCGTTGAGCGAGCCCGAGGAGATGACGATCCACACGAGCCCGAGCAGCATGACCGATGCCGTGACACTGAAGAGACGTTTGGCCTTGGCGCTGTGGGCGAAGTCCATGATGCCGAGTCCGGCGAGCACGATCATTGAGAGCTCGCAACTGGCCATGATGTAGCGCGGGAGCGACGCGGTGTTGGCGAGCGGAATCAGGTTCCAGAGCGCTCGCACGCCAAGAATGTCGAACGCGCCGGCCATCGCAGCCAGCAGCCAAAGCGCCAGGAAGATCCGCAGACCCCGCAGGCGACGCCCGAAGAGACCGACCACCGCGAGGATGCACAGGCCCACGCCGAAGTAGCCACCGACCTCACCCCACGTGGTCGCCACGTGCGTGTTGGCGTAGATCGGGCCGAAGGCGTAGGGGTCGACGAACATCACGGCGGCCTTCCACGAGAGCGACCAAGTGCCGTCGACGGCGCTGATGTGACCACCGACGTCCGCGACACGCACGAAGTCGAAGAACGGCACGAGCGTGGGTAGGGCCAGGGAAAAGCCGACCCCCGCGCCGAAGCCGAGCTGCACGAGCGCCAGCCGGCGCCGAACGATGTCGAGGTGCGCGAGTCGCACCGTCGCCCACGCGACGCAGAAGAGGCCGTCGAAGAATGCGACCTCGGGAAATCCGGCGGAGAGGGAGAGCGCGAGGGCTACGGCGACGACCATCCAACCGCGTTGAGGACGATCGGTGGGCATTTCGAGCAACATCTCGACCCCGAGCAACAACATTGGCAGGAAGGCCAGTGGGTTCACGACCGAGTTGGCGAGCCACGCGAAGGTGCCATTCAGCGCGAAGAGGACACCGGCCGCCGTGGCCACGGTCTCGTTCATCGAGAGACGCCGAACGAGAAAGTAGGTGGAGAGGCCCGCGAGCGTCTCGAGGATGACGTGGAGCCAGAGCAGTCCGGCCGGGAAGATGAGGAGCGGGATGAGTGGGAAGAGCGCGGCGGACTGCATCTCGCCCGCGAGGGGTTGACCGAGACCCTCGTAGGGATTCCACCATGGCCAGTGGCCGTGCCAAAGATCGAGGGCCGCGAGGTGTCCGAGGGGCTGGGTTATCGACCCGACGTTCAGGTCGATCGAGGATTGACCGCACGTGAAGAGACAAGTGGAGTGTGCGATGCCGGCGGTCCAAGAGATCGGGTCGCCGTTGGTCACCCCAACGAGGTAGAGCACGTTGGCGAGCAACACCGCGAGCACGATGGCTCCGAGCGGCCACCACCGCTTCCGCCACTGGGTCGTCGAGTGGTCCTCGTTGTCGAGGGGCGGCGTCACGTCTCGTGACGCCGGCAGCTCGACACGCACGCTCACGAGCGTCGCGCCCTAGGGGGTGCCACCGGACGTCCGAGTGTGGGCCACACGCGAGGAGCGCCACGCCCCTTGGATCTCCGGAAGTGCCATGAGCGCCCCGACGGCGATCGACGTGATCAGCACCAAGAGCGCGAGCGCGTGCGCCGAGATATCCCCGAAGGACGTCACGAGGACGATCGTCACCACGCCCAGCCAGGGCACTGCCGCCCAGACCGACCGCTGCGCGACGTGGTAGTAGGTCATCAGACCAACGACACCCATCGCCGCGCCTTCGGGGGCGAGCAGTCGGAGGAGCGGCGCGGCCGCGGCGTAGCGGTGACCGAACAGGAGATCGACCGTCACGGTCGGCAGCGCCGACATGATCGCCGCTGTCGCGAGCCCCAACCCCGCGACGAGCCAAAATGAGAGCAGCAGGGGACGTCGCGCGTTGGTGCCCGCGGCGTGGTGCGCGGCGAAGCGGGGGTAGGCCACGATGGGCACGGCGACCGAGAGGAAGAGCGCGATCTTGCCCGCCGTCGAGGCGGCGGCGTAACTACCGGCACTGATCGGTGAGAGGAGGTGGCGCGCCAGTGCGACGTCGACGGCCACGAACGCGGCGAACCCGCCGAGGGAGAGGAAGGCCCACAGCGTGTGACGCAGGTGGAGTTCGAGGTACTCCCCGAGTCGCCAGTCAGGTTCCGCGCGTACCGCGACGAAGACCCACAGCGTCGTCACCGCGATGCCCGCACTCGTGGCGATGACCGGCCCGGAGAGGCCGAAGAGCTGATGAGCGGCACCGAACACCACCACGAGGACGATTCGTGTGAGCGCGCCCACGACGTTGGCCACGGCAATGGCCCGGAATCGAAAGTGGCCCATGAGCGAACCACATAACGCCGAGTTGACGACCGACGGTGCGAACCACAGGGCCAACATCAACACCGGGACCACACTCGAGAGGGAGAAGAATCGCTCAACGAGGACCGCGGCCGCTCCCACGACCATCGTGGCGGCGACGCCGACGAGCGCGAAAGTGATGACGAGATGACGGGGTGAACGCGCACCGAGCGTCTGGCGCACCGCCACGGTGGCGTGGACGACACCGGCCTGGATGGCGTTGAGGGGTGTGTTGGCGACCGTGACAATACTTAACAGTGCGGTGATCGCCCCGTACGACGACGAACTAAAGAGCCGACCGACGGCAATGAAGAACCCAAAGTTGGCCACGTTGACGACGGCGTTGGAGATGACGAACGCCGCCTCCTCGTCCCGGTAACGCCGCAGCAGCGACGCGACGTCGCTGACGCGCCGCGCGACGGCGCCGCTCCACCCTCGGCGCGTCAGCGTCGAGCGCGACGCATCACTCAACGCGTGCATGCGAACAGCGTTCGGCCGTACTTCCCCTCAAAGGGCGCGACGTCGTCTCGGTCGGTGCCGAGGATCTGGACGTGGGTGAAGGTCGAGTGTTCGAGGATCCAGGTTCGCGCGTACGACGGCGTCCACTCCGGCAATACCAAGCGGAACCACGATTCGTGGGCCTCGCCCGTGTCGAGGAAGAGGACGTCACGTGTCACGTCGTCCAAACGCGAGAGCAGCGTCTCGGGCGTGTGGCCCGTGCGACCGAGTACGAAGTGGTGAAGCATGGAGAAGCACGAGACGACGTCGTAACGCTCCTCGCTGTCGCCGAGCACGTCGATGGCGTCGCCGATCACGAGACGACCCGGCTCGAGACCATAGGCGAGTTCGCTTAAGGGCTGTGCGAGTGGGTCTCGTTCGACGCCGTGCGCGTCGAAGTCGCGTGCCACCATCGCCGCGACGAACCAGCCGTAACACGCCCCTACGTCGAGATAGCTCACCTGCTCACCGGACGTCGGCGACTCGCGTCGCGCGAGGAAGTCCAACATCATGGTCAGACGGTCAGAGCAGCGGCGCATGACGGGCCAGGTCGCGACCTCCGGAAACGCCACCGGCTGGTAGAGCCGCTCTTGTCCGTCGAGCCAGGACATCTGGTGGAGCAGGCGTTGCAGCGGGGTCGTCGACTGAGCTCGTTCAACGACCACCTCGACCTCGCTCTCGCCGCGAGCGGCCGCGATCGCGAGGCGGTGGTGGCCGTCGCGAATCTCGTAGCAACGCGAGTGGGCGATGTGGCGCACGCGCGGGAGGTCGTCGGCGTTGGAGCGACCGGGTCGGTAGGGGACGGGCAGGTCGCGGTAGCGGTCCAGGAACTCTCGCGCGAGTTGTGCGAGTTCCTCGTCGGTCCGTGCTCCGCGGTGGTGGCCAGAGATGAACGCCGCGGCCGACACGCGTGTGAAGTAGGGCGTCGCGCGCAGCGCCTCCTCCTCGTAGAGCGACTCACCCACGGCGTCGAAGCGACGGAGTAAGTCGACCTGGGCGGAGTCGACGAGCCTCGTCGAGGGGTCCAGGAGCAGCCCGCTCGCTTCGGCGAATCGTCGTGCCGACAGACCGTTCCAGCCACCGATGAGGAGGTCCTCCACGGCGACCGTCTGGCTCCGCGAACGCGATGCGTAGGCACGCAGCGCAAACTGAGCGCGACGCAGCGGGCGTACGCCGCTGAGTGCGAAGGCGGCGCGATAGAGACGCCAGCGGAGCCGTTCGACGGTGGGGCGCTCGAGAAGTTCACTCGGCGAGACGGATCGCAGCGCCCGGCGCAGTTGCCGGCGTCCATCGAGTATCGATCGAAACGCTGCCCGAAAGACGTGACGGGCCAGGGGGGAACGACGGCTCAGCCCGACGAGCAACGAGGTGGCGGCGCGGGGGCTGGTCGCCCGCTCGTCCGAGGAGCGGGCGATGAACTCGGGGACGCTTCGACCCGTACCGGACACCCCGTCGAGGATCTTGGAGGGGCGCGGTGCCACCGTGTGGTCCCCGGCCTCGTGGTACTCCTCGTCGACGTTCACTGACCAGACGTCGTGATGGGCGCCGAGGATGTTCTCGACGGCGAGCATCGCGGTGAGCATCGAGTGGTCCTGGTTGTTGTNNGCGAGGCCGCCGAGGTCGCTGACGATGCGCGGCAACGCAGTGCTGACGATGTTTTGATCGAGCGATGCGAGGGTGAGCGCCAGCATGAGCCCGGCAAAAACGGTGTAGAGTTCGCGCTTGGAAACGGGCGCTTGGGGATGGGGAAGCACAGTCATGGGCGCAAAGAAAGAGCCTAGCGCAAAATCACCGCGATGGCGAGTGGGGCCGCTGCAGCTTTCTGTTCAAGCGGAATGGCTCCGCGCAAACCCGGACATCAAATCGATATATCTGCGAAATCGCTTTCTTGGTCCCTCATCCTGAGCGAGGTGAGCGGAGTGCTTCCTTTTCCCCTCGTTGTGGGGCGAGCCGAGTCGAAGGACCTTGGCGGCAATGCCTGGGCATTTGGCATCAAGGTAGCGCTCCCGTCCAGGACAAGGCGGCGCAGAGACTACTCAAGGCGGGCCTTTTTACGCCTTTGATCGTCTACGGGTAGAAGTGGCTGGGTCCTTCGACTGCGCGAATGCGCCGCATTCGCTCCGCTCAGGATGACGGAGTTTTAAAATGCAGGGACGCGAAAAAACGGGACGGCAAGGGACTCGCGTCCCTGCCTATTTTGAGACGGGCTTGTTGACGGGATGGTCGGGGCCGTAGTGCTCGCGGCGAATGACGGGGGCGTCGCGGCCGGTGCCACGCGTGCCGTTATCTGCGGAATCATCCGATTTTTTCTTCGCCTCTTCGTGATATACCTCCTCGACGTTAACGCTCCAGACATCATGCTTGCTGCCGGTGGCGATGTTTTCCGCGGTGAGCATCGCGGTGTACATGGAATGGTCCTGGTTGTTGTAGCGGTGCATGCCGTTTCGACCGACGGGGTGCACGTTGGGCGTGGCGCCCTCCAGCCAGGTGCGAATCGTCGTGACGTGATCGGTGTAGTCGGCGTCGTAGACCGGATAGGCCTGGGGCACCCGCACGACGAAGCCCCGCTCAACAACACCTGGCGGGATCAGCGCGAGGCGCGTGATCTCTTCGATCGCGAACTCGACGAGGTCATCGTCATCCATCTTCCAGAGTTCGTCACCTTCGAAGACGAAGTACTCGAGACCCAGGCAGGTGCTGCCGGGCTTGACCATGTCGGGTGACCACGAGCGAAAGTTCTGCACGCGACCCAACTTGACCGAGGGATCGTGGACGTAGATCCAGTTGTCGGGGAACGAGTGTGCTTCGGGCACGACGAGGGCGATGGTGAGAAAGTCTCGGTGCGACAGCGCCTTGGCCGCGTCGACCACGTGTTCGGGTGGCAGCGGGGACATGGCGAGAGCGAGCTCGCCGAGGGGCATCGAGGAGATGACGTGGTCGGCGGCGAGGGTCTCGCGCACGCCGTCGGTCTCCGTCGCGACGGCGATCACGCCCGCATCGTCGCGGAGGAGGGTCACGGCTTTGCTCTCTAGTCGCACGTCGCCGCCACCCGCACGTACGAGGTCCGCGGCGCTCTCCCACATCTGCCCGGGTCCCAACCGCGGGTACTCGAAGCGGTCGATCAAGCTCACGTGCTTGGTTTGAACGAAGTACGTGCGAAAGGCGTTGAGCGCCGCGCTCGGCAATGAGAGTCCCTTGATGCGTTGCGCGGCCCAGTCCGAACGAATGTCGGTGGCCGGCACGCCCCACACTTTCTCGGTGTAGGTCTTGAAGAAGATTCGATAGAGTCGCCACCCAAAGCGTGCCGCCACCCACGATTCGAAGTCGGACTGATCTTTGGGTGGGTTCAGTCTCGTCCACGCGTACGACGCGACGCAACGGACCGACTCGAAGGGACCGAGGTTGCGCAGCGCGTTAAAGGGCTTGATGGGGTAGTCGAAGAACTTATTTTCATAGTAGATGCGGCTCAGTCGGTCTCGAGTGGGGAACTCCTCTTCGTCCAAGACGCCGTGCCAGAAGTCGCGTACGCGCGCGACCTTGGTAAAGAAACGGTGACCACCGATATCGAAACGCCACCCCTCGCGTTCGACCGTCTTCGAGATACCACCGACCTGTTGGTCCGCCTCGAGCACCACCGGGTGGATGTCGGCACGCACGAGTTCCAGCGCGGCGGTGAGACCCGCGGGGCCACCACCGATGATGACCACCGGACCGGGCGGCTCGCGGGATACCTCCACGTGCTCGCTCGTCGTCTCATTGGTCTCAGGGTCGCGACTTTCGCGCGCGCGTTGCTCCCGTTGAATCGTCATGTTCACCCTTTGCTCACCCCGACGTCAAACCCTACTATTTCTAGTAGAATACTAGGATAAGTCAGCACGCCGGGCTGACTTGGCGAAGTTGGTCAAGCTATTCGACGTTGTTCGCGCTCGGGTCATCGGCGCCACGACGGCGCACCGCGCGGAACTCGTAGGCGAGCGACCCCATGAACACGAGTGCGGCCAGGATCGCAGCGAGTAACGCCAGGTCCTCGTGCGGCGGCACGAAGCGGTAGTCGACCACCGAGGTGCCTTGAGGAAGCGCGATGCGCTGGTAGACACCGTCAAAGGTGCTGATCGGTGCCGATTGACCGTTGACCGTCGCGCTCCAGCCGCTCATGGAGAGTTCGCCGCGCAACAAAGTGGCGCCCGAGCTCGAACAGTTCGTCGTGGCCTGGTCGACACCGTCGCTCGTGACCGTGCATGACGAGGAGGTCGAGAAGAGCGGGCGAGGGTGGGGCAGTTGATAGATCGTGGCCAGGCTGTCGTGGAAGACCGGCGTCACGCCGAGTGCCGTAAGTTGTGGCGTCAGGGCGATCGACGAGGGGACTAAGAGGTACTTGACGGAGGCGTCCTCGTAGGCCCGGAAGTGCGAAGTCAGTTGGCCTTCCAACGCCTGCGCGTCCTCACTCCCACCCTTGACGAGGAACTCGTTGGCGGGCTTGAGACCGGGATAGAGGTTCTCCTGGATGAAGTTCTTGAACGACGTGGGGAAGGGGAGGTCGATGGCGCTGAGCTCGTTGAGTCCGAACTGCGAGCCCCAGTTCGGACTCAGCACGCCGAAGTCGAGGAAGCGCTCTTCGCCTTGGTGCTGTTGTAGGAACGTGATGGGCGCGTAGTCAATGGTGATCTGCTTGGGCGCTTGCAGGGTCGGGACCATGAACATCACCAGTGATTCACCCACGACGACGACCGCGATGAGCGCCGTCGACCACGCGAAGGTGGTGAGCCGACTGAGCACCAGCAGCGCAAGAATCACGACGAAGGGGATGATGCTGAGCGCCAACAAGAAGATGCGTACCTTCTCGTGGTGGGGGACGCCACGGTTGTAGGTCTCGGCGGCGAGCGCTCCCCAGACGAGGACGAGTGTCATGACAATCGCCGCCCCGGTGAAGTAGCGCGACGAGCGTCGCCGTTCGCTGATCTCGACGAGTCCGAGCACCGCGAGCACGATGAGCGCCATGTCGCAACTCGTGATCACGTAGCGCGAGAAGGCGGAGTTGCTGACGAAGGGGATGATGTTCCATACGACGCGCGTGTGGAGGAGGTTGAAGGAACCCGCCATGCCCAGGACGATCCAAATAGCGAGCGTGACGCGAAGGACCCTCAGACGCGCGCCGAGAAGACCGATGAGCGCCAAGGTGGCAACCGACACCGTGAAGTACCCACCGATCACGTCCCACGCGCCAGCGGCCTTCGCGTTGTCGAAGATGGTCCCGTAGATATAAGGGTTGAAGAGCATCGGCATCGCCATGGCCGGCAGGTGAGCGGTGCCCTCGAGGGCCGAAGTGTGTCCACCGACGAAGGCGACCTTCAAGAAGTCGGCGAAGGGTACCAGCGTGGGCAGTGCCACGACGAGGCCGACGCCGGCCGCGAGGGCGAGTCGGCGCAGCGCTCGAGCGCGAATTTCGGGGGCGAGTGAGAAGAGCCGCACGATCGCCCAGATACCGCAGAAGATGGCGTCGAAGTAGGCCCCTTCGGGAAAACCCGAGTACAGCGAGAGGGCCAGCGCGACGGCCGCGACGTACCAACCGCGCCTCGTCGAATCCGACGCTCGTTCGAGGATGATCTCGATGCCGAGTAGCAGCATCGGCAAAAATGCCAGGGGATTGACGACGGTGTTGGCGAGCCAGGCGAAGGTCCCGTCGAGCGCGAAGAGCGTGCCGCCCACTGCGGCGAACCACATCGGCACGGACAGTCGTCGAAGCAAGAAGTATGTTGACACGCCAGCGATGATCTCGAGGAGGACGTGCATCACGACCAAGCCGGCCGGTGCGGCGAGCAACAGCGTGAAGGGGAAGAGCGCGGCCGACTGTAACTCTCCCGCGAGTGGCGTCCCGAGCCCTTCGAGCGAGTTCCACCACGGCAGGTGACCGTGGAGAAGGTCGACCGCGGCGAGGTGACCCAGCGTCTGCGTCAACGCGCCGACGTTGGGGTCGATGGACGATCGCCCACAAGAGAGGTGGCAGAGCGAGTGCGAGATCCCCGCCGTCCAGGTGATCGGATCGTTGTTCGTCAGACCGAGGAGGTACGCGGCGTTGGCGACGAGCACGGCCAACACGATCAGGGAGACGGCCTGCGTCGAGGGAGAGAAGCGTTGGAAGAACGTCGTTACTCGCTGCGTTCGCACTCGGCTACAATACATAACTAATTCAATAGGAGTTCTAGGAATTAGTCGCGAGTGTGTGGCCGTAGTCAAGTGCCACGAGCGTCGGCCGGGGGCAAGCGAGGAAGGATGTCACCGTGAGCACGGCGAGCGCGCACCACGTTTCTACTGCACCCGGCCTCACGATCGCCTCTGTCGACGGTAGACGTCGGGCGCACGGACAAACGAGGTAGGTGACCGGTGCCTCGAACTAGGTGGCTGATCGTCGCGGCCGTCGTCCTGGTCGCCGCCGGCATCGTCTTCGGTCGCGTCAATTCGTCCGCGAGTACGACGACGACCACCCTCGCGGCCGACGCACCTTTTTACCTCGTGATTGGTGGCTCGTCGTCGCTCGGTCTCCAACCTGACGGCGTGCCCCACGACAACGCCGAGTTGACCGAGAACGGCTACGCCAACGACGTCGTGAAGCTCGAGCAGGACCAACTCCACCAGAACCTCGCCCTCGATCAGATCGGCTGTCTCGGCACACGCGTCGAGTACCTGACCATCCATCCTCAGTCGAATGCCTGTTACAAGTTGCCCACGACCCAACTCACGACGGCTGTGGCGTTTCTCCAGGCTCACGAGAGCGACGCGGGCATCGTCTCCATCGATCTCGGCTTTAACGACGTTCGCTACTGCCTCTGGGAGCACCCCGTCAACGCCAAGTGCGTGCCGGCGGCGTTGGCCGGCGTGGCCGCCGGCTTCCCGACCGTGCTGAAGGACCTCAAGGCGGCGGCCGGACCACAGGTCACTTTCGTCGGACTTCTCTTCTATGACCCCTTCTTGTCGTTCTACCTCAACGGACCGACCGGGCCGGCGGTCGCCACGGCGTCGTTGGTCGATATCGAGCGACTGAACGCGCTGCTCAGTGCGGACTACAAGGCGGCGGGCATCGCCTACGCCAACGGCTACAGCGCCTTCGATACGGGCAACACGGCTCGCATCCCTCTCGACAACGTCGGCGTGATCCCGGCAAATGTCCAGGCCGTCTGCACCTACACCTGGATGTGTGTCGGCGCGCCGTTTGGTCCCGACGATCACCCCAACGACGCCGGCTACATGCTCCTGGCCCGCGCGATCGTCGCGGTGCTGCCCGCGCCGTGGCGCATCACGACCGTCAAGTAGGTGGGTCAACTACCGAAGTCACGACCGAGCGCGATCTCCGCACGCCAACGAGGAGTCCTTGTTCAATGTAAAGAAGAGTTTGACCGATTTGCCTTT
>PLER01000016.1:0-122 GCA_003136495.1 Acidimicrobiaceae bacterium | reverse complement strand
GTGGCCCTTACTTAGTAGAGGGCAAAAATTTCGCTCTTCACTAAGGAGCACCATGTGAATGTCGTTAGACGCTCAGGCAGAAGTGCCCACGAAAGCGAACTGCCTCGAGGCGGACCTCCCAG
>PLER01000067.1 GCA_003136495.1 Acidimicrobiaceae bacterium | reverse complement strand
CAGCAGCAGTTCGCTCTGGCTATACGTCACCAACCCAGTGTAGCGCCGCGAAACGAAAAGTCCAGGGAGATCGACGCTAACCTGAAGCATCGTGGGACTGCTCAAGACACTCTTTAAGTTGTCAGCGCTGTTAGTGGTCGGCGCGGTCGTGAGCGGCATCGTGATGCTGGTCAAGCGGCCGAAGGACGAATCGGTCATCTCCTTTGAGGAGTGGCCGAGCGTGCCCCGCAACCCCGCCCAATAGTCCAACGCACTCGCGTACACCCAGAGGAGCCCTCATGGCAGAGATGCAGTATCGACGACTCGGACGCTCCGGTCTCAAAGTCAGTCTGTTGTCCTTCGGCAGTTGGGTGACCTTCGCCAACGCCAATCAGATCGAGACCGCTCACCAGGCGGCGGAGTGTCTGGCTGCGGCCCACGACGCGGGCGTCAATTTCTACGACAACGCCGAGGCGTACGCGGGCGGTGAGTCCGAACGGGTCATGGGCGCCGCCTTTAAGGAACTGGGTTGGAAGCGCCACGAGTACGTGGTCTCGACNNGCCATCGAGGGATCGCTCGAGCGCTTCGGACTCGACTTCGTGGACCTCGTCTTCTGTCACCGAGCGGACCCCAACACGCCGATTGAAGAGACGGTCTGGGCGATGAGCGACATGATCGAGCGAGGCCAGGCGCTCTATTGGGGCACCTCGGAGTGGACCGCGGACGAGATTCGAGCGGCCTACGACATCGCCGAACGCCACCACCTCCACAAGCCCGTCATGGAACAGCCCGAGTACAACATCTTGCACCGCGATCGAGTGGAGAAGGAGTACAAACGACTCTACGAGGACATCGGACTGGGCACGACGATCTGGTCACCCCTCGCCTCGGGTCTGTTGACCGGCAAGTACCTCAACGGCGTGCCGGAGGGGTCTCGAGCCACCTTGCCGGGATACGAGTGGTTGCGCAAGATGCTCACCAGTGAATCGAGCAACAAGAAGGTCGCCGAGGTGAAGAAGATCGCCGACGAGCTCGGCGTCTCCTTGACCTTGTTCTCACTGGCCTGGTGCGCGAAGAACCCCAACGTCTCAACCGTCATCACCGGCGCGTCNNGAGATTGACGCGAGGTCGCGCTATCGCAGCGAGATGAGGTGGATGTCCTGGATCCCGTCGGTCCCACGGAGCTTCTCGATGACCTCACTCGGTGTGGGCGCCAGCGTCGAGAGCACCATCAAGGCGGTCTTGGTCTCGGGATCGGGACCGACGGCCATCGAGGAGATCGAGATGTCCGCTCCGCCGAGCGCCAGTCCGACCAGCCCAATCATGCCCGGGCGGTCGTCGTTGTGGACCACGAGCATCGAGGCGGCCGGCGCTATCTCGACGGCGTGACCATCGACGCTGACGATGCGCGTCTCGACGCGCGTGCCGATCGTCATCAACGTCCCCGCGACGGTGTGGCCGTCTGACTTCACGGTGATGAGGCTGACGTACTCGGCCGACGCCACCGATGAGACCTCGGAGTAGGTGAGGTCGTGTTCCGCGGCCAACTGCGGCGCGTTGACGAACGAGACGCCGTCGTGACCGGTGGAGCTCAAGAGACCCTTCAGAGCACAGAGGGTCAAGATCTTGGTGCCCGCCCCGGCGAGCTCGCCCTGGTAGGTCACCTCTAAGTCGGCGGGGTTGCCGTCGAGCAACCCACCGATGAATCGTCCCAGCAGCTCGGCCAGTCCCATGAAGGGACTCACCGAATTCGAGACCTCACCGGCCGACACGTTCACGGCGTAGGGCACGAAGTCGCCCGCGAGCGCCAGNNTCCTTCTCGAAGACGTCGAGGGCGGCGCCCTGGACGCGACCGGCGGCGATCGCCTCGGCGAGGTCGGCTTCGTTGACAATGCCCCCGCGCGCCACGTTGATGATGCGCACGCCGGGCTTGACCTTGGTGAAGGATTCGGCGTTTAACAGGTTCGTCGTCTCTTTGTTCTTGGGCAGGTGGATCGTGATGAAGTCGCTCTGGGCGAGCAGCGCGTCGAGGTCGACGAGCTCGACGCCCATGTGACGGGCACGCTCTTCTGAGATGAAGGGGTCGTAGGCGATGAGGCGCATACCGAAAGCCAACGCTCGCTGGGCGACCAGGGCACCGATCTTGCCGAGACCCACGACGCCGAGCGTCTTACCGTGAAGTTCTACGCCCTCCCACTTGCTGCGCTCCCACTTTCCGGCCTTGAGCGACGCGTTGGCCTGGGGGATGTTGCGGGCCTGGGCGAGGAGAAGTGCCATCGTCTGTTCGGCCGCGGAGAGAATGTTAGAGACGGGGGCGTTGACGACCATGACGCCCAGTTCCGTCGCCTTGACGACGTCGACGTTGTCGAGACCAATACCGGCGCGGCCAACGACGATCATGTCGCCCGCCGCCTCCAGCGTCGCCGCGTCGACTTTGGTGGCCGAACGGATGATCAGCGCGTGCGCGCCGGGCACGGCTTCGAGGAGCTCCGCGGGCGAGAGTCCGAGACGGATGTCGACCTCGTGGCCCGCGTTACGCAGCTTTTGCAGACCGGAGTCGGCGATCTCTTCGGTTACTAGTACTCGGGCCACGGACTACCTTTCGCTCAAAGAGCCAGACTACGGGACGGTGAGATCGACTCAGCCCGCGGCGACGAAGGCGCCCAAGCGTTCGAGGCCCTCTTTGAGGTCGTCGTCGCCGAGGGCGTAACTGAGGCGGAAAAAGCCGGGTGTGCCGAAGGCCTCGCCCGGGACGACCGCAATCTTGATCGTCTCCAGCAGCACCTCGGCCAACTCGGCCGAGGAGTTCGCCACTCGGCCTCCGAGTGATCGCCCGAGCAGTCCGGTGACGTTCGGGTAGCAGTAGAAGGCACCCTCCGGTTCGGCACAACTGATCCCGTCGATGGCGTTCAACATCGCGCTCATGGTCTGGCGTCGTCGATCGAAGACCGTTCGCATCTCCCCGACCGCCATCAAGTCCCCGGTCAGCGCGGCGATCGCCGCACGTTGGGAGATGTTCGAGATATTCGAGGTGGTCTGGCTCTGGTAGTTGATCGCCGCGTTCATCACGTCCGGCGCGGCGATCATCCAGCCCACTCGCCACCCGGTCATCGCGTAGGACTTCGCGACACCGTTGACGACGATCCAGCGATCCCCAAGTTCGGGGGCCACGACCGGCATCGAGACGAAACGAGCGTCGCCGTAGACCAGGTGCTCGTAGATCTCGTCACAGAGCACCCAGACGTCGTGCTCGGCGGCCCAGCGTCCGATCGCCGCCACTTCCTCCGGCGCGACGACGGCGCCCGAAGGGTTCGACGGTGACACGAAGACGAGCAACTTGGTCTTGGGTGTGCGAGCCCGCTCGAGATCGTCGACCGTGACGTGAAAGCCGTTGGCTTCGCTGGTCATCACCGGTACCGCGGTCGCGCCCGTCAGGTAGACCGCTTCGGGGTACGTCGTCCAAAACGGCGCCGGGATGAGCACTTCGTCACCGGGGTTGAGCACACTCATGAACGCGGTCGCGACGGCGTGTTTGCCCCCGTTGGTGACGAGCACCTGGCTGGCGGAGATCTCGAGGCCGCTGTCGCGCATGGACTTCGCCACTACTGCGTCGCGAAGTTCGGGCAGACCGGCAGTCGGGGTGTACTTGTAGTTCGCCGGGTCGTAACAGGCCTTGGCCGCCGCCTCGACGATGTGCACCGGTGTTGGGAAGTCGGGCTCACCCGCCCCGTAGCCAATCACCGGTTCGCCCGCGGCCTTGAGCGCCTTCGCCTTCGCGTCCACCGCCAGCGTCGCGCTAGGGGCTAGGCCGCCTAATAGGTCGCTCACTCTGGGACTCATTGCATGGCTCCGTTCGATTTCCGTAAGAATAAGTCTATGAGCTCCCCCGACACCCTCCAGATTCCCACCGACCTTTTGCCGCGCGACGGACGCTTCGGATCCGGTCCTTCGAAGATTCGAGGTGAGCAGATCACCGCGCTGGTCGCCGATGCCCCGACGTACCTCGGAACGTCGCACCGCCAGGCGACCGTTCGTTCGAAGGTCGGCGAAGTACGCGACGGACTCAGTGCGCTCTTCAACCTCCCCGAGGGGTACGAGGTGCTGCTCGGCAACGGCGGCACGACGTGCTTTTGGGACGCGGCGACCTTTCACCTCATCGCCGAGCAGTCCCAGCACCTGAGTTTCGGCGAGTTCTCTTCCAAGTTCGCCAGTGCCGCGAAAGAAGCGCCGCACATCAAAGATCCCTCCATCATCACCAGCGAAGTCGGCACGCACCCCACGGCCGTCGCCGAAGAGGGCGTCGACCTCTACGCCCTCACCCACAACGAGACCTCAACTGGCGTGATGATGCCCATCGTGAGACCGGCCGGGGCTACGGGGCTGGTGGCCGTCGATGCCACCTCGGGTGCCGGTGGCCTAATGGTCGACGCCAACGAATTCGACTGCTACTACTTCGCTCCGCAGAAGTCCTTCTCCTCCGACGGCGGGCTCTGGTTGGCGCTGTGCTCACCGGCGGCCATCGAGCGCATCGAGTCCCTCGCGGCTTCTGGTCGCTGGACACCGGCCTTCTTCGACCTCAAGATCACCCTCGATAACTCGCGACTCAACCAGACCTACAACACCCCCGCCCTGGCGACGATCCATCTACTGGCGTCCCAGATCAAATGGATGAACGAGAACGGTGGATTGAGCTTCTCCTCGGGCCGTTCGCGCACGTCCGCGGAGATCCTCTACTCCTGGGCCGAAGCGTCGGACTTCGCGACGCCCTTCGTCACCAACCCGGCCGATCGCAGCAACGTCGTGGGCACCATTGACTTCTCCGACGACATCGACGCCACCGTGATCGCGAAGGTACTGCGCGCCAATGGGGTGGTGGACACTGACCCCTATCGAAAGCTGGGCCGCAATCAACTGCGCGTCGCGATGTTCCCGAGCATCGACTCCGAGGACGTCGCGTCGCTGTGCGCGTGCATCAACTGGATCGTCGGCAACCTCTAAACGAGTTTCGCTAGATCAGCGCGCGAGGGAGTACTTCTAGCTCTAACGAGTCGCCACGGATGACGTTGTAGGTCGCGCCGCTCTGGCCCGCGGCGGCGCCGTGGCGCCCGTCAGCGGTGAGGCACAGCGTGCGCAGCTCGGAACGAAAGATGTCGGGCAGCGTCGCCGCCTCGCGCAACATCTCTTGGCACGCGGCGGTCGGATCTTCACCCTTGGCCAGTCGATCCACGACGCTGCGCGCTCCGAGCACCCTCATGCTCAGTTCACCGCGGCCCGTACAGGCGGCACCGCCGTAGCGCAGATCGCAGTAGTTTCCGGCGCCCGCGATAGCCGAGTCGCCGACGCGTCCGGGATACTTCCAGGGGTACCCACTCGTCGAGACACCCACAACCATCTCACCAGCCTCATCGAGCGCGATCACGTTGACCGTTCCCCAAGGTCCATCGTGGGGCACCAGTCGCCGAACGAGCTCGCGCGCGCTGGTGCGATAGAGGTCGTCTCCCGGGAGGGCGGGCGTGTTCTCCCCCTCGACGGACTGCTTCGACGGCGCGAGCGCCGCGACAAAGAGTTCGCGGGCCGTGTCGGTCAACAACTCAGACCGCTCGAAGCCGTGCTCCTCGGCGAAGAGCTCGGCTCCTTCGCCCACGAGGAGGCAGTGTTGGGAAAGATTCTCAAGTACCGCTCGCGCCACGGAGATGGGGTTGGCGTAACCCTTGATCGCGCCCACCGCGGCGAAGGCTCGTGTGGAGCCGACCATGAGTGACGCGTCGAGTTCGACTTCGCCTCTCGCGTTGGGCAAACCGCCCGTGCCGATGAAATGATCTTCGAGATTGTCCTCGCAGCGTCGCAGCGCGGCTTCGACGGCGTCGAGGGCCGTCGCGCCGCTAGAAAGTAAACGCGCGCCTTCCGCGAGCCCGGCCTCGCTTCTCTCACTCCCAATGATGATCGGCACTCGACTCACCCCGCACTCCTTTAGCCCTTACTCGTCGCCGCGCGACGGGCTCCATCATGACATCGAAGTTCGATACGACAGTGATGTCGTCGACGCCGGTCGCCGACGTGACTGCGGGCGGAACCCGCGGGCCAAATTCTTGCGAGATACGACTAGGTAATGACCCGCACCGCGACGTCGAGTGCCCGCCGAACGTGGTCAAGGAGGAGCTTCTGGTCGAATGGTTTTTCAACCAGGAGAAATTCCGTCCCAAGGACCGACTCCGCCTCGAGGACGGGTTGCGCGTGACCCGACATGAACAACACCTTGATATTCGGCAGGATCTTCTTCACTTCTCTCGCGACGCTCGGGCCCTGCATCTGGGGCATGATGACGTCGGTCAAGAGGAGGTCGATCGGCCCTTCGTTCAGCGCCGCAAGTTCTATCGCCTCGGCGCCGCAGGTCGCGGTGATAACGATGTAGCCGTTACGAGTCAGAATCCTGCGAGCCACTTCGCGCAAGCCCTCTTCGTCGTCGACCACGAGGACTGTCTCGGTACCACCCACGGGGCCATTGTGACCCTCTTCCGCTTGGACGACGTCGCTCTGGCTTCGCGCGGCCGGTAGCAGGATCGTGATGGTCGTCCCCACCCCTTCATCGGTATAAATCTTCGTTGACCCGCCGGTCTGCAGGACGATGCCGTAGACGGTGGCCAGTCCCAGGCCCGAGCCTTCACCCCGAGGCTTGGTGGTGAAGAACGGTTCAAACGCGCGGTCGCGGACCTCGTTAGACATCCCACCACCGTTGTCGCTGATACGTATGCAGACGTAGGACCCCGGGGCGACGCCGAACGTCGTCCACTCCGCCTCGGTGATCATCCTTGACGCTGTAGTGATGCAGAGAGTGCCACCCTTGGGCATCGCGTC
>PLER01000084.1 GCA_003136495.1 Acidimicrobiaceae bacterium | reverse complement strand
CCCCCGCCGACGCACATCGTCTCCAAGCCGAAACGCTTGCCGGAGTCTTCGAGTGAGTTGATCAACGTCGTCATAATGCGCGCCCCCGTCATGCCGAAGGGGTGTCCGAGCGCGATGGCCCCACCACGGATGTTGAGCTTGTCNNTCGTTGATCTCGACGAGGTCAATCTCGTCGATCGTCAAGTTGGCGCGGCGTAACGCCTGACGTGACGCCTCGATGGGACCGAGTCCCATGATCTCGGGATTAAGACCGCTCACGCCGGATGACACGATGCGCGCTAAGGGAGTGATACCGAGTTCTTTCGCCTTGGTGGCACTCATGACGATCACGCCCGCGGCGCCGTCGTTCAACGGACAGGCGTTACCGGCCGTGACCGTGCCGCCCTCGCGAAAGACGGGCTTCAGGGACGAGAGTTTCTCCAGGGTCGTCCCGGCGCGCGGGCCGTCGTCTTTGGACATGACTGAGCCGTCGGGCAGGGTGACCGGCGTGATCTCTCGCTCGAAGAAGCCGTTCTCCTGATGCGCGACGGCGAGTTCTTGTGAACGCACGGCGAACTCGTCCATCTCGAGGCGCGAGACCTTCTCGAACTCGGCGACGTTCTCGGCCGTCTGGCCCATGGCGATGTAGACGTCGGGCAGGCCCGACGGTGGCGTCCAGGGGTCGGTGACCTTCTCCGAGCGCGCCTGGGTGCGCTCCATCGCCGCGGCGAAGCGCGGGTTGACGGCCTTACCGTTGTCCGACGCGCCGTTGCCAAAGCGTGACACCGTTTCGACCCCGGCCGCAATAAATATGTCTCCCTCACCCGCGCGGATTGCGTGGGCGGCCATGCGGATTGTCTGCAACGAAGAAGAGCAGTAGCGATTAACCGTCACGCCGGGCACGTCGTCGAGTCCCGCGAGCACGGCCACGACGCGAGCAATATTAAAGCCCGACTCACCGGCCGGTTGGCCGCAACCCACGAGGAGGTCTTCGACGCTGTGAGGGTCGAGTTCGGGCACCTTCTCAAGCAACGTGGTGACGATGAGGGCGGTGAGGTCGTCGGGACGCATGTCGACGAGCGAGCCCTTGAATGCACGACCAATGGGTGTGCGCGCGGTGGCGACGATGACGGCTTCGGGCATGGTTTCCTCCAGAGGTGACTGCACAGCGACGCAGGCGAGCCTAGCGATTCGCTCGAGGAGGGTCGGACTAGTTGCCCTCTAGGGGACCGGCGTTGGTGAAACCTTGGCGCACGCCCTGGCCGGCGCGCTTGGCGAGCTGTTCTGGTTCGAAGAGCATCCAGTACGCGTTGCGAGCGTGGCTGCGCGAACGGTTCAAGAACACCGAGGCCAGGACCATCGGATCGTCGGATTCGTCCTCGTGCACGAAGACCTCCAAGATCGGTGTCGAGGTCATAAGTTGCGCCTGCATGATGCCCTGGGAGGCTTCGTGGGCGCACTGCTTGTCGATCGGTTCCTTGCCGGGCATGCCCAGGACGACCACAATCGAGGCGCCGTCTTTTTCGATCATGCGCTTGGCCGCGACGGCCAAGTCCTTGAAACCGGGGACCGTTTGGGACAGCACGACAAATCGCTTACCGAACCCGGGGCAGTCGGCCAGTTCGGCGCGCGCCGCGGCGCCCATGTCGAACCTCGCGAACATGGTGTCGACGACGCCAATCTTCAGCGGCGACTTAGCTTTTTTCTTCTTGGCCACGGGTCTCCGATCTCGCAACATTCTAGGTGGCCCCGACCCGCGGCCACCGAAGGCAAAATCGCGATGCCGTAGTGTGGACACGGATAGAAGGGTGGGACATGGCCTGGGATTTTTCAACTGATCCGGCGTTCGAGGAGCAACTCGTGTGGATGCGGGGCTTCGTCCGCGAGGAGATCATGCCCATCGAGACCCTCGACCTCTCCCACGAGCAGGTCCTCGCCTTCATCAAGCCGCTGCAAGAGCAGGTGAAAGCACGGGGACTCTGGGCCGCGCACCTACCGGCGGACCTCGGCGGCATGGGTTTTGGCCAAGTGCAACTCGGCCTGATGCACGAGATCCTCGGTCAGACGATGTACGGGCCGGTGGTCTTTGGCAACAACGCGCCCGACAGCGGTAACGCGGAACTGCTGGCCGCGGGGATGGAGATGACCGGTCGTGAGGACATCCGCGAGCGGTGGTTGGACCCCCTGCTCAGCGGCTCGATTCGTTCGGGCTTCTCGATGACCGAGCCCGACACCGCCGGGAGTGACCCGCGACTCTTAAAGACGCGCGCGACCAAGGACGGGGACGAGTGGGTGATCTCTGGACGTAAGTGGTACACGACCAACGGTTCGGTCGCCGACATCTTGATCGTGATGGCCGTCACCAATCCCGAGGTCCACCCCTACCAGGGTTCTTCCATGTTCGTGGTGCCCGCCGACACACCCGGGGTCACCATCGTGCGCGACATCGGCGCGATGGACGAGCCCGACGTGCACTACGGCCGTTTCGGCAATCACGCCGAGATCCTCTACGAGGACGTGCACGTGCCGGCCGATCACCTCATCGGCCCGGAGGGCTCGGGCTTCCTCCTCGCCCAGACGCGTCTAGGACCCGGCCGGATACATCACTGCATGCGTTGGCTCGGTCAGTCCCAGCGGGCCTTTGACATGATGTGCGAACGGGCGCTCAGTCGTTACACGCACGGTTCGTTGCTCGCCGAGAAGCAGACCGTCCAGAACTGGATCGCCGACTCGAAGGCCGAGATGCACGCCGCGCGGTTGATGACGCTGCACGCCGCGTGGAAGATGGACCAGGTCGGGGCCTCCGCCTCGCGCGACGAGATCGCCATGATCAAGTACTACGGCGCGAGCGTGCTCTATAACGTCATCGACCGGGCGATCCAGACCTACGGTTCACTCGGATACTCCTCGGACATGCCCCTGGAGTCGATGTACCGCGCGGCGCGAGCGGCGCGCATCTACGACGGACCCGACGAAGTCCACAAGCAGACGGTCGCCCGCCACGCGTTGAAGAACTACCAGCCGTCGGAGGTGCCGACCGACCACATCCCCACGCGGGCCGCGGCCGCACGCGCGAAGTTCGCCGACGTCTTGGAGTTCGTCGAGGCCTCAACGGCCTAACGCGGTGCGAGGCCCTCGACGGCTTCTTTGAGGTCAATACCGAAGGGCACGATGGCGATGGTCGGGACTTCGACGCCCGCCGCTATGTAGCGCTGCACGTGGTCGCGACAGGCCTCGTAGGAACCGTGGATGACCAGTTCGTCGACCACCGAATCCGGGATCAACTCATTGGCGCCCTTGCGGTCACCCGCGGCCCACGCATCCCACATCGGCGTGAGCGCGTCGCCGCGCCCGAGCCAGCGGTGGAATTCGGCGTACGTCGGGACCGTCAAGTACGAAGAGATCATCCGTCGCGCGATGAAGCGCGCGGTCGCGGCGTCTTCGGTCGGGATGACGAAGAGGCGTGCGGCGATGGACTTGCCGTCGCCCACTTCAGCGCGGCACTTGGCGACGTCGCTCGCGGCGAGCCAGTTCAAGATCGCCCCGTCGGCTTCGCGACCCGCGAGTCGCAACATGCCCGGCCGCAACGCTCCCAGCAGTATCGGCGGACGCTCGAGTACCGGGCGCGAGAGTTTGAAGCCGTGGACCTCGAAGGTCTCAAAGACCTCGTCGATCTTCTCGCCGTCGAGGGCGCGCTTGACGAAGCGCAGTACGTCACGCGTCTTGGCGTAGGGCTTCTCGAAGGGGATGCCGTTCCAGCGCTCGACGACGGGCTGGCTGGAGGATCCCAGTCCCATCGTGAAGCGACCTCCGGCGACCTCGGCGACCGAGGCGATGGACATGGCGAGCAGTCCCGGTCCCCGGGTGAAGGCTGGTGTGACCGCGACCCCGAGGTTGAGACGCGGTTCGGTGATCGCCGCCAAAACGAGGGGAGTGAAGCCGTCCGCGCCGTCGACCTCGGCCGACCAGACGTCGCTGTAGCCGAGGTCCGCGAAACGGTGGAACCACTCGACGTGCTCGAGAAGCGAGACNNAGTGTCTCGAGTACGGCGACGCGCGCGTAGTGCTTGCTCTCGGCGGGAATGAGGTTCCATCGCGCGTGCTTCTTATCCGTCGCTTGGACCGCGAAGTTGAGGGCTTTGAGGTAGTCCGCGCGCTTTTCGCGGTTGCGCCAATCGTCCGGCGTGAGCTTCCAGTGCTTCAGCGGGTCGTTCGCGCGCTCGTTGAATCGCTTGAGCTGTTCATCTTCGGAGATGAAGAGCCAGAACTTCACGACGGTCGTGTTGTTGTTGGTGAGCATCCGCTCGAACTGGACGATTTCTGTCGCGGAGAGTTCGACGGTGTCCTTGTCGATCAGCTTTTCAACCCGCTCGACGAGTAGTCGCCCGTACCAGGAGCGGTCGAACACCGTCATCTCACCCCGGCCGGGGATCACCTCTTGAAAGCGCCAGAGGAAGTGGTGGCGCAACTCCTCTTCGGTCGGTGGTCCGACGGGCTGGACCCGCACGTGACGGGGGTCGATGCTCGCCGTGAGACGTCGAATCGCGCCACCCTTGCCGGCGGCGTCGAATCCCTCGAAGAGCACGACGAGTCCCGGGCCGACCTGATTGGGTTCCAGGAGGCCGGCGGTGAACAGGCGCAACTGGGTGAGGCGGTGTTGGGCTTTGATGACGCGTGCGTCCGACTCTTCCTTGGAGAGCGTCTTGGTGAGGTCGATCTCGTCAACTTGGCTCATTGAATACCCGTCCTTAGCCCGGTCATGGCGGCTCCTTTTCTAGCCAACGTACTCCACGAAGTCGACTGCTTCGACGGCCGAGCGGGGCAGGGGCGTACCGTGGATGAGGGTCGATGAGGGAACACACGATGCACAGAGGTACGACACTNNNNCCGCCGACGGTGACCATCGCCGCGGTGGGCGACACCGAACTCGGCAACACGCCGACGTTGCCAAGTGATCCGAGCGCCTACCTCCTCCCCATCGAGCACGCGCTCGCGGCCCCGATCGTCTTTGGCAACCTCGAGGGCACCATGACCACGGCCACCACGTCCAAGTGTCACGCACATTCGACGCACTGCGTGGCGTTGAAGGTCCCCCCGACCTTCGCTCGCGTCTATCGAGCGGCGGGCTTCACGGTCCTTAACGCGGCGAACAACCACAGCTTCGATTTCGGGCAGGCGGGAGCGCTCTCGACGACGGCCGCCCTGCGGGCCGCGGGCATCACCCAAGCTGGCCTTCCCGGTGAGATCGGTGTCGTTCGGGACGGACCGGTCCGCGTGGCGTTCGTTGATTTCGCGCCCTACGAGAACACCAACAATCTCTTGAACTTCGCCGCGGCGCGCCAACTCATCGCTCGAGCGAAGCGCGAGGCCTCGGTCGTCGTCGTCTACATGCACGCGGGCGCCGAGGGGGCGGATGCGGACCACGTGACCAAGCGTGAGGAACGCTACGTGGGGGAGGATCGCGGGAATCCCTTCGCGTTCGCCCACGCCGCCATTAACGACGGGGCGGACCTCGTGATCGCGAGTGGTCCCCACGTGTTGCGCGGTCTCGAGTTCTACCGCGGTCGGCTCATCGACTACAGCTTGGGCGATTTCACCAACTACGACGACTTCGCGCACGACGGCGTGTTGGATCTCTCGTGCATCCTCCACGTCACCATGGGCGCGGACGGCACGTTCCGTTCCGCGCGATTCACCTCGGTCGTGCTTCGCGGGGTGGGACAGGCCTTCGTCGATCCGAGTGACGCCGCGGCGCACTTCGTCAACGCGCTCTCGCAAGAGGACTTTGGCTCCTCGGCGGCGACTATCGAGCCGGATGGATCAGTCGTCCACGCTCGCTGAGTGGCGCGCGCGACGTCGCCGGCGGACTGGCACGAAAGGCAGTCGCTCGTTGACGATTGAGCCAATCAGAAACAGTCCACCGAGAAATCCCACCAACAGCGCGTAGCGCTCGTGCGGCGGGTAGAAGCGATAGACGACCGTCGAGGTGCCCTCGGGCACGTCGACGCGCTGGTAGACGCCGTCGACAGTGGTGATGGTGGCGGCCTGACCGTTCACCGTCGCGGTCCAGCCCTTCATCGAGAGTTCGGTGCGAAGGAGGTGCTCGCCCGAGGTCGGACACGTCACCGTCGCGAGGTCGTCAGTGGTGCTTCTCACGCTGCACGACGATGAGGAGGTCGAGAAGAAGGGGCGCGTGTGGGGCATCTGGTAGATCGTCGCCAGGTCGTCGTGGTACACCTGGGTGACGCCCAGTTTCGTGAGTTGCGGATTGAGGATGATCGAACTCGGGACGAGCAGGTACTTGACCGACGCGTTCTCGTAGGTCTTGAAGTGGTGGATGAGTTTGACCTCGAGCTCGTCGATGCCGGTCATGCCGCCCTTGACGACGAACTGGTTGCCGGGCGTGAGGCCGGGGTAGAGGTGGTCCTCGATGAAGTTCTTGTAGGCGCGGGGGAAGGGGAGGTCGATCGCCGAGAGGGAGTTGATGCCGAACTCGGTCCCCCAGTTGGGATAGAGGATCGCGAAGTCGAGGAAGCGCTCCTGGTGGAGGTTCTTCTGCAAGAACTCAATCGGGGCGTAGTCGATGGAGATCTGTTTGGGTGACTCGGCCGTCGGTACGAAGAAGTACAACATCGCCTCGCCGACGATCACCGCGGAAATCAGTATCGGCGCCCACTTGTACTTCGTAAATCGACCAAGAACGAGTAGCAACGCCAGCGCGATCCAGGGCAACAGGTCGAGCCCGATGAAGATCACGCGGGCGCGACTGGAGATGACGACCCCCTTGTTGTAGGACTCGGCCTCCCTGACGCACAGCAACAGCACCACCACCATGAAGACGCCCGCGGTCGTGAAGAGCCGTTTCGCCCGCGGGCTGAGCGCGACGTCGGCGATGCCGAACGCCGCCAAGATCACCAACGCCATCTCACACGAGGGCATCACGTAGCGAGGGAAGGAGGACGTATTGACCAGGGGGATCAAGTTCCAGATGACGCGGGCGTGAAGGAAGTCGAACGCGCCCGCCAATCCCGCGAGGATCCACGCGCCGAGGAAGATCCTCAGGCTGCGCATCCGTGGTCCGGCCAACCCGACGAGCGCGAGCACGCAGATCCCCGCACCGAAGTACCCACCGATCTCGCCCCAGAATGAGTCAACGTTCCGCGAGAAGAAGATTGTGCCGAAGACGTAGGGGTCAAAGATCCCCGAAAATGACTCGCTCGGCAGACGAATCACCCCGTCGATCGCGGCGGTGTGACTGCCGATGAAGGCGACTTTGAGGAAGTCGTCGAAGGGCACCAGCGCCGGGAGGGCGAGGATGACGCCCACGACGCCCCCGAGGCCGAGACGACGCAGGACGCGGGCCCGGTGCGCGCGCGGCAGGGCGAAGAACCGAACAATCGCCCACGCAGCACAGAACAGTCCGTCGGTATAGGCGACTTCGGGGAAGCCCGCGTAGACCGACAACGCGAGGGCGATGGCGGCGAGGTACCACCCGCGATTGGTCGAACTCGACGCGCTGTCGAAGATCATCTCGATGCCGAGCAAGAGCATCGGCAAGAACGCGACGGGGTTGAGTACCGCGTTGCCCAACCACGCGTACGTGCCGTTGAGCGCGAAGAGCATGCCGGCGACCGTCGCGAAGACGACGGGCAGGGAGAGCCGACGCGCCAAGAAGTAGGTCGAGACGCCCGCGATGATCTCGAGGGAGATGTGGAACCACATCAGACCTGACGAGAGGGCGAAGAGCAGCGTCAAGGGGAACAGGGCGGCGGACTGCATCTCGCCCGCCAGGGGTTGACCGAGGCCTTGGAAGTAGTTCCACCACGGAAAATGGCCGTGGAGCAGGTCTTCGGCGGCCTGGTGACCGAGGCTTTGCGTGATGAAACCGACGTTGGGGTCAATCGCCGGGCGAAGACAGACCACGCGACAGAGGTGATGTGACACGCCCGCGGTCCAAGAGATCGGATTGCTGTTCGCCAAACGCAGCACGTACATCGCGTTGCCCATTAGGACGATCAACACGATCAGAGCCACCGGGGGCAACCAGGGTGGGAATCGACGGTACAGCGCGTACACCCGGGCGCTGGTCGAATTCACCCCCTCAGGCTACAAGGGCCGCCTCGTCCGATTGGGACTCAGGGGGAGGTGTTGTAGAAGTACATCTTCTCACCGAGCAGCAGGAGGGACTCGGGGAAGTACGGGTCACGAAACGTACCGAAGATGTCCCAACGTCGCATGAAACGGTTGCGATCGTCGATCGGGTCGAGCTTGCCGCGCGAGGATCCCACGTGGTGCAGGAGCTCAACCTCGGGGGTGTAGACCACGTAGCGGTCCTCCATCTGCGCGCGAAGACAGATGTCCACGTCGTTCATTACGACCTCGAGTTGCTCGTCCATGCCGCCGAGGGACTCCCAGAACTCACGCTCGACCATCTGCACCGCTCCGGTCACTGCCGCGACGTCGCGCACCGCCGTGGAGTAGTGGTCGACGTGGGGGTAGTTAGAGTCGGTGCGCAAGTGCTGGGGGTAGGGGGCGATCACGATGGCTTCGTGCTCGAAGCGACCGTCGGGGTCCTTCAGACACGCCCCGACGATGCCGACGTCGGGCAACGCGGCGAGGGCCACCATTCGTTCCAACCAGTCGGGCGTGACGAGCACGGTGTCATTGTTCAACGTCACCACGTAGTCGGCGCTCGAGTGCCGCACCCCGCGATTGACGATCTTGGCGTAGTTGAAGGGCCCCGGACACGGCACCACCTGATACTTGGTCGCGGCGAAGAAGTCCAGCGACTCCTTCTTGATCGAATCGTTGTCGAGGATGATGACGTTGTAGTTGGGGTACGTCGTCTTTTCCTCGATGGCCGCCAGGCACTGTCGAACGAGGTCGATCCGGTCGCGCGTGGGGATGATGATGTCGATGGAGGGCGCGGGATCGGGCGCGACGAGGGACCATCGCGCGAGCCCGGGGAGGTCGCCCGCGGTGACGCCGCCGCGCCAGCCACGACGTTCGAGCGCCGCCCCGACCACGCGGAGCGTGTCGTCATTGATGAAGCTGGCGTCGAAGAAACTCGCCGGACGCCCACCGGGTAGAACCTTGGCCACGTGAGAGAAGGTGGCCTTCGCCTCACTCAGCCGCAGGTAGGCGTCGTGCTCGAAGGCCCAACCCGCGGCGGGAGAGAAGCCGCCGACTCGAAAGAGGGTCTCGACGCGAAGGAGAGCGGGACGTCCGACACTGTTGTAACTGAGGAGCGTGTGGGGCGCGATGGCGGGAGTCTTCAAGATCGGCGCGAACTCGTTGGTCCCGGTCTCGTCGGCGAAGACCACGTCGTCGCCCGGCGTCGCGTGGGTGAGCAACGTCGCCGCGGCGTAGAGGCGCTCGTCCTCACCGAGGGAGGGGTCGACGAGTAGCAGCCACTCGGCGACAGTCTCATTGAGGGTGTCGTTCAACGTCGCGATCACCGTGGCCGGTGAGGCGGCGACGTCGACCTCGGCGATGGCGACGTCCGCGGGGTCGAAGTCCAACCCTGCCAATGCCGCGGCGACGTCGAATCGACGAGGCCGATAGTTGACGGGAAAGATCGGTGCGGTCTTGGAGGCGGCGACCTTCGTGACCGTCTTTACCGGCGCGGCCCGTCGCTTCAGACGTCGCACGAGCTGGAGCAGGGGTCGAAAGAGGAACCGCGCGGTCGCGTAGCGCCAGGTGTCCTCCCCGAGGATCCGTCCAGCCGTTCGTTGAACGCGCGTACCCGACATGAGGCGGATCTGGCGGTGGAAGTTGACCCAGCGCGCCTTGATCTCCTTGGGCGTCATCGGTGGCGCGTTTTCGTCGTCGAATCGCTGAAGGAGGGCCAAGGGGGTCGCTGACGTTAGGCGCGGGCGGGTGCCGGCGGAAGGGTAGAGGGCAACTCCACGTTCGCCCGCACGAGGGGTCGCGAGTTGCGCTTCACCCGCTCCACGTTACCGGGCGAGCCCACGGCGGAGGTTCCTCGAAGTTTTACGTGCCCGACACGAAGACCGTGTTACGTTGTCTCATTCTTGCTCGAGGGTGAGACGAAAAAAGGGGAGCTATGACCGAGACACTGGATCCGCCCGCGGCCGATACGTCCAACACGAGCCTGCGCGCTGGTGTGCTCGGTCTCTTCGATTCGGTCATTATGGGCGTCGCCGGGGTGGCGCCCGGATACTCCATCGCCGCCTCGACGGCGGTGCTCTTCGGGGCCGTTTTGCTCGGTGGCGCGGCGGCCTTGCTCTACTGCGGCATCGCGATGTTCGGCATCGTCTTCGCCTTCAGTTACCTCGGTCGCATTGAAGCGAACGCCGGCGCGAGCTACTCCTGGGTGCGCCGCGCGTTGCACCCGGTGCTGGGCTTCATGTCCGGCTGGGCGCTCATCGTCTCGGCGCTCATCTTCATGGTCACCGCGACGGTGCCCGTGGGTTCGACGATCCTGAGTCTGTTCTCTTCGACGGCTTCTAACAACACCGCCGAGGTAACGCTGGTCGGAGCGGTGTTCTTCCTCTTGATGGTCGGCGCCGTCGCGGCGGGCGTGACGGTGACCGTCATCGTCCAGATCGTGATGTCCTGTGTTGAGTTGTTCATCCTCGTCCTCTTCGCGGCGCTGGCGATCTTTCACGGTCATCACGTACACAACTTCTCCTGGCACTGGTTCTCGCCGGGGATCTTCCACGGGCAGGCCGGTTTCGCGGCGGGGGCGCTGGTCGCGGCCTTTTACTACTGGGGCTGGGACGTCACGGCCAACTTGAACGAGGAGACCAAGGGCGCGAAGAAGACGCCGGGCCTCGGGGCGATCATCGGCATCATCGTGGTGTTCTTACTCTTCGAGGTCTTCACCGTCGCGACGAACATGGTGCTCACCTCGCACCAGATCAACAACAACGCCGGCGACGTCCTCAGTGTGCTGGGCCAGCAGGTCTGGCACGGCACCGGGGGCAAACTCATCGTGATCGCCGTCATCCTTTCTACGATCGCGACCCTCGAGACGACGCTCATCCAGGTGACGCGCACCATGTTCGCGATGGGTCGCGACAACACGTTGCCCAAGGCCCTGGGCACCGTGCACCGCGTGCGCAAGACGCCGCTCATCGCCACCGCCGTCGTGACCGTGATCTCGCTACTCCTCTTCGTCGGATCCCAGTCCATTGGCTCGGTGAGCAACATCCTCACCGACGGCATCAACGCCATCGGCCTCCAGATCTGCATCTACTACTGCCTGGCGGGACTCGCGGTCGTGGTGCTCTACCGCAAGCAGATCCTGCTCTCGCCGACGAACTTCGTCTTCATGGGGCTCTGGCCCATGATCGGGGCGCTCTTCATGGCGTACCTGTTCATCAAGGTCATTCCCGGGCTCAACGCGGAGACGCTCTGGGTCGGTCTCGGGGCGATGGCCCTCGGTTTGATCCCGATGTTCTACTACATGGCGAAGGGGAATCCTTACTTCAAGATGCCCCCGAAGGAAGACCGCATCGCGGTGCTCGAGGAGTTCAGCCAGAACCTCTAGCTAGTGCGCGCTCGTCACGTTCTCTCATGTCACGAGACAGGATGGATGCGTGAGAATCGTCAGTCTGGTGCCGTCGGTGACCGAGACGCTCTCGATTTGGGGTCGCACGCCGGTGGCCTGTACGAGATTTTGCGAGCGGGACGATCTCGAGAGCGTGGGCGGAACGAAGAACCCCGACGTCGATCGCATCGTCGCGCTGAGGCCCGACCTGGTGGTGGTCGACGCCGAGGAGAACCGTCGAGAAGACTACGAATCACTTCTCGATCGAGGGGTGTCATTGCACGTACTGCGCGTGCGCGACCTCGCCGACGTTGATTCCATGATGGCCACACTGGCCGAACGCGTCGACGCGCGATGGCGTCCATTGGAGATCGGCGGCGCGATGGCGAGGTGGTGTTCGGCCTTCGTCCCCATCTGGCGCCGACCGTGGATGGCGTTGGGCGAGCCGACCTACGGTTCGTCGCTCTTGGCGCACCTCGGGGTCGCCAACGTGTTCTCTCCTGACGGTCCCTATCCCGAGACCGACCTCGACCTCGCGCGCNNGTGGCCCCGATGACGCTCGTCGACGGCCAGGACCTCTTCTGGTGGGGGGAGCGCACGCGTTCGGCCCTGATTCGCCTGTCCGAGACGCTGCGGGCTCCGTCACTCTGAGGTGAGGGCGTCGACGAAACCGGCGTCGGTGACCCAGCGCCAGTGCATCGACGCGTGACCGGCGTTGGCCTCCAGGACGCCGCCAATGGTGCCGTCGCCCCAGGGGGCGCCGTGGAGTGTCTCGGTGAGTTGCTCGTCGGAGAGTTCCGCGAGGAGTGCGAGGGTCACCGCGCGCGCCGCGCCGGTGAGAGCGACGACCTCGAAGAGGGTGTCATCGCGGTGCTCGCGCTGGAACGCTTCGGCGCGGGCGTTGACGATGGCCATGATCTCGGTGCGGGTTCGCGGGACGCCGTGCTCGTCGCTCAGAAGTCCGACGGGGTTCTCGCTGCCGGCTAACTGTCGGCGAATCATCGAGGCGAAGTCGCCTTCGACGAGGGCGAGGTGCGCGAAGTGATCGAGGACGCTCCAGTAACTCTCGGGGTCGCTCTCACTCTTGGTGAGGGGTGCTCGGAGCCGCTGGTCGCTCAAGCGACCCATGGTCGCCAATAACCAGTTACGACTCTCGTTGAGTGACATCTCGATCTCCGCTCGGTTCATGGTCCTCCCGGAAAGAAACGTACCGCAGAGTGAGGGGCTACACCGGAGAAGGTAGTTCTCAACTTCGCCCAGCGCGCCGGACGGTGAAGTAATAGCATCGTCGAATTATGAGGTGAGCGGTAGCCAGGGCGACGACCAAAGGGGCGATAGTGACAGTCACCGTAGAACCGGCCGAACGGGCCCCGTCGAAGGGTCTGAAGTCCGGCGCCCTCGGTCTCATCTCCTCCACCGTCATCGGCATCGCCTCGACGGCTCCCGCCTACAGCCTCGCTTCGACGCTCGGTTTCGTGGTGGTGGCCATCGGCGTGCAGGCACCGATCGTCACGATCCTCGCCTTCGTCCCGATGTTCTTCGTCTCGCTCGCGTTCCAACAGATGAACAAAGCCGACCCCGACTGCGGGGCGAGCTTCACGTGGGGCACCAGAGCCTTCGGTCCACGAGTGGGATGGATGGGCGGTTGGGGGGTGCTGGCGGCGGACATCATCGTCATGGCGAGTCTCGCCCAGATCGCCGGTCAGTACGTCTTCGACCTCTTTAACGCGAACGGCATCGGCGATGACGCGTCGAGCACGTGGGTACTGCTCGTGGGCATTGCCTGGATTGTGGCGATGACCTGGATCTGTTACGTCGGTATCGAGGTCTCGGCCAACTTCCAAAAGGCGTTGTTGGGCATAGAGCTGACGATGCTGACGGTGCTCTCGGTGTGGGCGCTCGTGCGCGTGGGCGACGGCAGCGCCCCCATCGGACACCTGGTGCCGGCCCTGGCGTGGTTCGATCCATTCAAGGTCCACCACTTCTCGAACTTCGTCATCGGTCTCGCCGACATGCTCTTCCTGTATTGGGGTTGGGACACCGCGCTTAATCTCAACGAGGAGTCCAAAGACGCTGAGACCATCCCGGGGAAGGCCGGGGTCATCTCGACATTCGTCCTGCTGGGGACCTACACGTTGGTGATCCTCTCGGTGCAGTCCTTCGCCGGTATCGGCACCAAGGGCGTGGGACTTGGTAACCCCAATCACGCGAACGACGTGCTCTCGATTCTCGGGCCGGCGATCTTTGGGCACTCGGCCTTCGCCTCAGTGCTCTCGCACCTCTTGTTACTCATGGTGCTCTCCTCCGCGGCCGCCTCGACCCAGACGACGATCCTCCCAACGGCGCGCACGGTGCTCTCGATGTCGGTGCACAAGGCGATGCCCAACGTCTTCGCCTACATGCACAAGCGCTTCCTCACCCCGACGATCGCGACCGTCACCTTCGGGTTCGTCTCGATCGTGCTCTACGTGATCATGAACTCGTTAGCCGCCGGACAGGTCATCGCCGACTCAATTGACGCCCTCGGAGTGATGATCGCCTTCTACTACGGCCTCACCGGATTCTCCTGCGTGTGGTACTACCGGAGGAATCTGACCTCGAGCGTGAAGAACTTCTTCGTCCAGGGGTTACTTCCCCTTCTCGGTGGGTTGATCCTGTGGGCGGTGATGTGCTGGTCCTTCTGGTACTACTGGAACCCCGCGAATAGCACCACTCACCTCCACGTGCTCGGTCGCAGTATCGGGGGGACCTTCACGTTGGACGTCGGTGGGTTGGCGCTCGGGGTGATCTTGATGCTCACCATGAACGCCGTACGTCCGGCCTTCTTCCGCGGGGAGACCCTGTCGCGCAATTCGCCCACGCTGGTCACCGAGGACTTCGGCGCGCCGGCGAGTGAGTCGCACTAGTGCGTGCGCGCAACGCTCAAGGACGCGGCGGCCATCGAGGAGAGATATGAGCGACACCAAGACAATCATCGTGGGGGTCGACGGCTCCGCCGCCGCCGCCAACGCCCTCGAGTACGCCATTGAAGAGGCGCAACTGCGCAAGGCCGCGCTGAAGGTGACCTACGCCTACGCCGTCATTGGTAATCCCATCACCGGCTCGACGGGCAAGGACTACTACGAGAAGGTCGAGGCCGACGCCAAGGAGTTCCTCCAGGGCCTCGTCGCGGCGGCGCCGTCCACCGAGGGTCTCGAGGTCGAGTGGCTCGCCGTGCCGGGCAATCCCTCCGAGGTGCTGATCGACGCCAGTGAGGGGGCCGAGCTGCTGGTCGTGGGTTCACGCGGCGTGGGCGGGTTCCGGGGACTGTTAATGGGCTCGGTCTCGACCCAATGCGTGCACCACTCGCACTGTCCCGTGCTGGTGGTGCGCGAAGGGCACGGCGAGTAACTAACTCGTCGCCGCTCCTCGCCAGAGGTCGAGGCCGCCCTCGACGGCGTCGCGGTCGATCAGCGCGAGCTCTTCGTCGCTGAAGGTCGAGTTGTTGAGCGCGGAGAGGTTCTCTTCGAGTTGGGCGACGCTGCTCGCACCGATGAGTACCGAGGTGACGCGGCGATCACGCAGCGCCCAGGCGAGGGCCAACTGGGAAAGTGATTGACCACGGTCGCGCGCGACGTCGTTGAGCGCTCGCACGTGGGCGAGGTTGGCGTCACTCAACATGTCGGAAGAGAGTGAGGTGTGTTGGGCCGCACGCGATCCCTCCGGCACGCCGTTGAGATACTTGCCCGTTAATAGTCCCTGGGCGAGTGGGGAGAAGGCGATGCAGCCAACGCCGGCTTCGTCCAGCACGTCGAGGAGGTGCGCCTCGATCCAGCGATTGAGCATGGAGTAGGAGGGCTGGTGGATGAGCAGCGGCGTCCCGAGTGCTTTCAAGATCGCGATGGCCTCTCTCGTGCGTTCGTCGGAGTACGAGGAGATCCCCACGTAGAGCGCCTTGCCCGAGCGAACCGCGCGGTCGAGCGCGCCCATCGTTTCTTCTAGTGGCGTGGTCGCGTCGAAGTGGTGGTGATAGAAGATGTCCACGTACTCGAGTCCCAACCTCTTGAGGCTCTGGTCGAGGCTGGCGAGCAGATACTTGCGCGAGCCGAGGTCGCCGTAGGGTCCGGGCCACATGTCCCAGCCCGCCTTGGTCGAGATGACGAGCTCATCGCGCAGACTGGCGATGTCCTCCTTCACGATCCGCCCGAAGTTACTCTCCGCGCTGCCGTAGGGCGGACCGTAGTTATTGGCGAGGTCGAAGTGCGTCACGCCCAAGTCGAAGGCCCGACGCAGAATGGCGCGTTGGGTGTCGAGCGGTCGGTCGTTGCCGAAGTTGTGCCACAGGCCGAGGGAGATCGGCGGCAGCAACAGCCCGCTTCGTCCGCAGCGCCGAAACGTCGCGTCGTCGTAGCGAGTCGGGGAGGGAACGTAGGGGTCCACTGGGCGAGCGTATCGCCGCGCGGTCGGGTACCGTGGCGTCCGGGCGGAGTCGTCGCCGCCCTCGAGCAGAAAGTTTACTATTCCCATAAGTTTTGTGGGATAGCGTGAGCGAGGAAAGATTCGACGCGGCACTCCGTCGCGATGAGATCAGGAGACAGAGATGACCGAGTGGGGCTTTGAGACACGCCAGATTCACGCCGGGACCACCGCGGACCCGACGACCGGGGCGCGAGCGATTCCGATCTACCAGACGACGAGTTACGTCTTCCGCGACACCGACCACGCCGCCGCCCTCTTCGGCTTAGCGGAGCTCGGCAACATCTACACCCGCATCATGAACCCCACCCAGGCGGCCTTCGAGGAGCGCATCGCGTCCTTAGAGGGTGGTGTCGCGGCCCTCGCGCTCTCTTCGGGTTCGTCGGCCGAGACGATCGCGCTGCTCAATCTGGCCGAGAACGGTGGCCACATCGTCTCGTCGGCCTCGCTCTACGGCGGCACCTACAACCTCTTGCACTACACCCTGCCCAAGTTGGGCATTGAGACCACCTTCATTGAGGATCCCGACGACCTCGCCGCCTGGGCCGCCGCCGTCCGACCGAACACGAAGGCGGTCTTCGGCGAGTCGCTGGGCAACCCCAAGGGCGACGTGTTCGACTTCGAAGGCGTCTCGAAGGTGGCCCACGACCACAACATCCCGCTGGTCATCGACAACACGCTGGCCACGCCGTACCTGTGCCAACCGCTGAGCCACGGCGTGGACATCGTCGTGCACTCGGCCACCAAGTTCATCGGTGGCCACGGCACCTCCATCGGTGGCGTGATCGTCGACGGTGGCAAGTTCGACTACGAGGGGAGCGGGCGCTTTCCCAACTTCACGGAGCCCGACCCCAGCTACCACGGACTGGTCTTCGGCCAGCTGCCCGAAGCGCTCTTCCCTGCCCGCTTCGTCCTCAAGGCGCGCCTGCAGTACCTGCGCGACATCGGGCCGGCCGTGGCACCGCTCAACTCGTTCCTGTTCCTGCAGGGCCTGGAGACGTTGAGTCTGCGCATGGAGCGCCACGTGCAGAACGCCACGACCGTGGCCAACTGGCTCGAGGCCCGTGACGACGTGGGCTGGGTGGCCTATCCGGGCCTGGAGTCGAGCCCGTGGCACCAGCGCCAGCTGCAGTACCTGCCGCGGGGCGGCGGGGCCATCCTGGCNNGCCTCGACGACGCACTCGCAGCTCACAGAGGCGGAGCAGACCACGACCGGCGTCACGCCGGACCTGGTGCGTCTCTCCGTCGGCATCGAGTCGATCGAGGACATCCTGGCTGATCTCGACGCCGGGTTCCGCGCCGCCAAGGG
>PLER01000090.1 GCA_003136495.1 Acidimicrobiaceae bacterium | reverse complement strand
CGCTTGTACTCGTCGAGCAGGTCCGCCAACGGCTTCAAGGTGCGATCGAGGGTCGTCTCTCGCTCCTTCATGGCGAGGTCCTGGGACTGGTTGAACTGCACCACGGTCTGTTGGAGTACTCGATTGGAGAGGTTCTCGAAGACCACTTCCATGTTCGTGAGTGCCGCCGCGTGCTCTTCGCGAGCGCGCACCACGTCACTTCGCGCCGCCGCGAGTTCCGAGTCGCGAACCGCGAGGTCGGCGCGCAGCGTCGAGAGGGCTTCGCGGTGATCGGTGGCGCGACGCTGTTGGAGGGCCCAGGCGAGCGCGCCGCCAATCACCACGCCGAGCACCCCGGCCAGGACTGCGATCATCTCGAACCTCTTCGTCTCACTCTCCCCACCCTAGAGACGGGCTGTCACGCGGCAGTAACCTTTGGCCCGTGAGCCGTCTCTTTCGATCCTCGATTCAGCCCGAGGACGAGCGAACGCCGCACGCGACGAGCAGCGAGGACCTGCGGCCCCAGACGGTGCGCATCTTCGCGCTGGTCGGCGAGGCGATCGCTGGCGCCACCCACGCGCTGTTGGCGAACGATCGCGAACTCGCCAAGCGCGTCGTCGAAGCGGACATCCTCATCGACGAGTTGGTGAACAAGCTCGTCTCCACCGCCGAAGCGCGACTCCTCGGTAGCGACGCCCTCGACGTCGAGGGCCGGCGCGAGTTGTTGATCTTGCTGCGCATCCTGCCCGAAGTCGAGCGAAACGGTGATCTGGCCGAACACGTCGCGCGGCGCGCGGCGCGCGGCCTGGGCAGTGAGATGTCACCGCGTTCGAGGGGACTGATCGAGCGCATGGGCGAGGTCGCCTCCACCATCTGGCGCGAAGCGACCGACATCATCATCGACGGCAAGACCGAGGCGTCGGGCGCAATCGAAGACATCGACGACGAGCTCGACGACTTGCACGTTTCCCTGACGGCCGAACTGACCTCGGGCTCGATGAGCGTGCCCGTGGCCGTCGAAGTCGCCCTCATGGCTCGCTTCTACGAGCGATTCGGCGACCACTGCGTCAACCTGGCGCGTCGCCAGGTGGGCCGCGACGGCGCGGACTAACGCAGTTCTACGAGCGCTTCGGCGATCTGCACCGCGTTGAGCGCGGCGCCCTTGCGAAGATTGTCACCGCTCACGAAGAGCGACAGGCCGTGCTCCATCGTCTCGGCGCGACGGATACGACCGACGTAACTCGGGTCCTTGCCAGTGACGAGGCGTGGCGTGGGCATGTCGTGGAGGACGACGCCGCGCGCCGTGGCGAGGATCTCCGTGGCGTGCTCGGGGGTCATCGCTCGCTCGAATCCGAGGGTCATCGAGAGCGAGTGACCCGTGAACACCGGCACCCGCACGCAGGTGGCGCTGACGCGGAGGTCGACGATCTCGAGGATCTTGCGGCTCTCGTCGCGGAGCTTCTGCTCCTCGCCGGTCTCGAAGGACCCGTCGTCCACGATGGAGCCGGCCATGGGGATCACGTTGTGCGCGATGGTCGCGGGGAACTTGACGCCCTCGTCCATCGGGAAGGCCGCCCCGTCAAAGGCCAGGACTCGCACGTCGTGGTCGCGCGTCTTTTCCAACTCGTCGGCGAGTTCGTCGACACCCTCTCGACCCGCACCGCTGACCGCCTGGTACGTCGAGACGACCAGCGTGGTCAGACCCGCGACGAGGTGGAGCGGTTTGAGCACGGGCATNNAGCGCGTGCGCGTTCACTTCGGGCACCACGAGGGGCACGTCGGGGTCCATCCGCCACGCCGAGGAGTTGTCAATGACCGTGGCGCCCGCGGCGGCCAGACGGGGTGAGAGGAGTCGCGAGGAGGTGGCGCCGGAGGAGGCGAGGGCGATGTCGATACCCGAAAAGTCGGCGGTCTCCGCGTCTTCGACTTCGATCGCGCGACCCTTCCACTCGATTGTCGTGCCAGCGGAGCGAGAGGAGGCGAAGAAACGAATCTCGTCGACGGGGAAGTCGCGCTCGATGAGGATCGCGCGCATGACCGTGCCGACTTGCCCGGTGGCTCCAACGATGGCGACGCGCATGGGAAAAGTTTAGGTCACTCGGCGTCGAGGCCGAACGCGCGATGCAGGTGGCGCACCGCCTCGGCGACGCGCTCGGCGCGCAGCACGCAGGAGATGCGAATCGAGCTGGTCGAGATCATCTCGATGTTGATCCCGTTGTCGTAGAGCGTCTCGAACATCAACGCGGTGACGCCGGGGCTCGACTTCATCCCCGCGCCGATCAACGACACGCGACCGATGTTGTCGTCACTCGTCACGGTCTCCGCGCCGATCTCTTTCTGCACTCGATTACACGCGAGCGTCGCCGCGTCGAGGTCGGTCTTGGCGACCGTGAAGGAGATGTCGGTCACGTTGTGCGCGCTGGTGTTCTGCACGATCATGTCGACGTTGATCCCGTCGTTGGCGAGCTCGCGAAAGAGCGTCGCGGCNNACCCCCGGTCGGTCGGCCACGCCGGCGACGGTGATCTTCGCCTCGGACGTGTCGTCGGTGATGGCCGAAACGATGGCCTCTTCCATTGTGGGGTCCTCCTCCACGATCCAGGTTCCCTGTTCCCAGGTAAAACTCGAACGAACGTGCATCGGCACGTGATGGCGCCGAGCGAATTCGACCGAGCGCAGCATCAAGACCCGCCCGCCGGTGGCGGCGATCTCCATCATCTCGTCAAAGGAGACCCGGTCGAGTCGTCGCGCCGTGGTGACCACGCGCGGGTCGGCCGAGAAGACGCCGGTGACGTCGGTGTAGATCTCACAGACGTCGGCCTTCAAGGCGGCGGCCAAGGCGACGGCCGTCACGTCCGAGCCGCCTCGTCCGAGGGTGGTGACGTCGCGCTCGGTCGAGACACCCTGGAAGCCCGCGACGACCGGCACGAGCCCGTCGTCGAGCGCTTCGCGAATCCGGTCCGGGCGCATCTCGAGGATCTTCGCGCGGGTGTGACTGGTGTCGGTGATGATTCCGGCCTGGGACCCGGTGAACGACGCCGACTCGACGCCGACGGTGGAGAGCGCCATGCTCACCAGCGCCATGGAGATCCGCTCTCCCGCGGTGAGGAGCATGTCCATCTCGCGCGCCGGGCGCGAGGGTGAGACCTCGTCGGCCAACGAGATCAAGTCATCGGTGAACTTGCCCATGGCCGAGACGACCACGACGACCTCGTGGCCCTCGGCGCGCGTACGCGCGACGTGGGCCGCGACCTCTCGGATGCGCTCGGCGTCGCCCACGGAGGTGCCGCCAAACTTTTGAACGATGAGCGCCACGCACCAACGATAGTTGAGCGTTTCGGGACACTTTGGGGGGCGAAGTAAAGTCGCAACCATGGCAACCACGAAACGCGAGCGGCAGAAAGCGGCCCGACGCGAAAAGCTCGAACGACAACAGCGTCAACAACAAAAGAGAAAGAACATCCGGCGCGGCATCATCGTGACGATTGTGGCCGTTCTCGTCGTGGGAACCGCGGCGCTCTTGTTCTCGGGGAACAAGAAGACGACCACCACGACCACGACGTCGACGTCGACCGCGCCCACCACCACGACGACAATTCCGAAGTCCTTCGCCCCGGTCGCCGACCCGTCGCCGGCGGGCGTCTTCGGAAAGGCGCCGACGGTCGTCGTGCCCCCCGGGAAGCCGCCGACCTCGATGGAGCTCTCGAACCTCATCAACGGCACCGGCACCGTCGCCGAAAGTGGCGAGACGGTCAAGGTGCAGTACGTCCTCGCCACGTACTCCACGCGCAAGGTCATCCAGAGTTCGTGGACGTCCCAGCCCTTCTCCTTCACGCTGGGCGGCTCGCCGCCGCAGGTGATTCTCGGTTGGGAGTACGGCGTGGTGGGCATGCGCGTCGGTGGTCGTCGAGAGTTGATCATCCCGCCCTCCCTCGGCTACGGCTCGACGGCCCGAGGTGGTGGCATCGCGGCGAACGACACGTTGGTCTTCGTGATCGACCTCTTAAAAGTCACGCCACCCGCGTAGTGAGAGGAAACCCATGAGCGAAGCACCCAACCCCGACGGATCGAGNNTTCGACGCCGCCCCGGAGATGATCATCGATCCCGCGAAGACCTACACCGCGACGATGGTCACCTCGAAGGGCACGTTGGAGATCGTCCTCGACCCGCTCGGCGCGCCGAAGACCGTCAACAGCTTCGTGTTCCTCGCTCGCTGGCACTACTACGACGGCATCGTCTTTCACCGGATCATCCCCGGCTTCGTCCTCCAAGGCGGCGACCCCACCGGTAGTGGCGCCGGTGGTCCGGGCTATAAGTACGCCGACGAACTCCCGAAGCCCGGTCGCTACGAGCTCGGTTCCTTGGCGATGGCCAACGCCGGCCCGAACACGAACGGCTCCCAGTTCTTCATCATCTCCGGACCCGACGGTGTTCGTCTACCGCCGCTCTATTCGCACTTCGGCAAGGTCGTCAAAGGTCTCGACGTCGTCGCGGTGATCAACGACCTCGGTTCGGCGTCGGGCAAGCCCAAAGAAGACGTCGTCATCGAGTCGGTGACCATCAGCGAGAGCTAGAGGGTCACGACCTCCAAGGCCCGCGTGGTCACAACGTCCTCACTCATGACGCGCCACCGCGCGCCGTCGCTGCGCACAACGCCACGGGGACCGAGGACCGCCAGGGGCACGTCGGCCCCGAGCAACGACCTCGTGCGGTTGAGCTGTTCTTCCCCCACGCGCGTCGTGATGACGAGTCCGTCGAAGTAGCCGAGTCCCGTCGTCGGCGCGCCGCCGCGCGGGTCGATCATCGTCGCGCCGGGCACCGAGGCCACGGTACCGACGGCCACGACGCGTTCGGCGTCACGGATCGCCTCACCGAGCGCCGACGCGTGCCAGACGCTCTTCGCGTGTAGCGCCGAGCCGTCGGCCAGCACCACCAGATCGGCGTCACGCACCCGCTGGGCGAAGTAGGGCTCGTCGCTCGACGAACGGTCGACGTTCATCAGCGCTTCGACGCGCGCGCCCGCATCTTCGAAGAGGAAGGAGAGCTCGATGGCCGCTTCGGTGACGCCGATGAAGGCCGCGGCGGTCATCACGATCACCACGTCGCCGGCGGCGCTGAGCTCGACACCGGACGCGCCCTCGAGCACGTCACGCAACGCGTCGAGTGATCCCACCGCCACGAACTCACGCACGTCTCGAGTCTTCCATTCTTTGCTACCGGCCGGTAACGCTAATCTCTGCTAATGAACTTCGAGAAAATAGGCGTCGTCGGGTCGGGCATCATGGGCAGCGGGGTGGCCGAGGTCGCCGCCTCGACGGGCGCCGCGGTGCTCGTGTGCTCACGCACCACCGAACGTGCCGACGCCGTGCTCGTCACGATCGACCGCTCCCTGGCGCGCCAGGTCGAAAAGGGCAAACTCGACGTCGAGAGCGCAGCAGCCATCAGGCAACGCATCAGCGTCACGACCAAACTCAGGGACCTGAGCGAGAGCGACTTCGTGATGGAGACGGTCGTCGAAGACCTCGCGGTCAAACTCGAACTCTTCGCGACGCTCAGCACCATCGTGGGCCCCACCACCGTGCTGGCGACGTGTACCTCGACCCTGCCGGTCATCGACTTGGCGATGCAGGTCGCCCACCCCGAGCGCGTGTGCGGGGTGCACTTCTTTAACCCCGTCACCACCATGGCGCTGGTCGAGGTCATTCGACCGATCAGCGCGAGCGACGCGACGATCGCCGCCGCCACCGCGTTCGTCCTGGCCTGTGGGAAAGAGCCCATCGAGGTGAAGGACCAGGCGGGCTTCATCGTCAACGCGCTCCTCTTCCCCTACCTCAACAACGCGGTGCGGATCTTGGAGCACGGCGTCGCCACGAAAGAGGGCATCGACGCCGCGATGAAGGGCGGGTGNNTGTCGATTCTCGACGCCCTCTACGCTGAGTACGCCGACGCGAACTACGCGCCGGTGCCGTTGCTGCGCCGCATGGTCAGCGCCGGCCAACTCGGTCGCAAGTCCGGCGTGGGTTTCTACCAGTATCAGAAGTAGCGAAGTGGAGGGGACATGAAGGAGCGTTCCAAGCCCTGGGTGATCCGGACCTACTCCGGCCACTCGAGCGCCACCGCCTCGAACATGCTCTACCGTTCCAACTTGGCCAAGGGCCAGACGGGCCTCTCAATCGCCTTCGACCTGCCGACGCAGACGGGCTACGACCCCGACGACCCCGCCGCCGCCGGCGAGGTCGGCAAGGTCGGCGTGCCGGTCGCGCACCTCGGCCACATGCGCCAACTCTTCGCCGAGTTACCCCTCGCCGAAATGAACACCTCGATGACGATCAACGCGACCGCCGCGTGGCTCTGGGGGCTGTACCTGGCGTTGGCCGAAGAAGAGGGCGTCGACCCCAACGCCCTGCAAGGCACCACGCAGAACGACATCGTCAAGGAGTACCTGAGCCGCGGCACCTACATCTTCGCGCCGGAGCCCTCCAAGCGACTGATCGCCGACATGATCGCCTACGGCATCCACCACGCCGCCAAGTGGAACCCCATCAACGTCTGCAGCTACCACCT
>PLER01000119.1 GCA_003136495.1 Acidimicrobiaceae bacterium | reverse complement strand
ATGGTCGTGTAGTCAGTCGTGAGATCGGTGTAGGCCCCACCGAAGACCTCGGTCCAGGTCGTGCCCTTCTGCGCGGCGCTGATCGCGGCGAGCGTCGGGGGGTAGGCGGCGGCGAACGCGTTACCGTCGGCGTCGTTGGGGAACATCGCGGCGTAGACGCTGTTCGCGTTCGTGGAGGCCTTCACTCGGTTCCACATCGGCAAGAAGCACAGCACGAACTGCGGTATCCCGAAGAAGAACATGCTGCAGTACTTCGGGGACGAACCCACGGCGTTACCGGCCGCGCCGATGGAGTTAGTGGAGCTGACCCCGGTCCACCACGCTTCCCACGGGCACACGGTCGACAGACACGGGACACCCGCGCCCTCGCACACCGCACTCACCGGGATGGTGGTCTCAGGAGCCGAACTCGTGACGATGAGGTCCACGCCCGTCGACTGGATGAGTTCGGTCGTCACCTGGCTCGCGACCGACGGGTCGGACTGACTGTCCTTGACCGTGATCTCGAACTTGTACTTCTTGCCCCCGATGGTCATGCCCTTGGAGAAGTAACTCGATCCTCGAACCAGACTCAACACGAAGTCGTCCGGTCCGGCGAAGTCAGCGAGTGCGCCCGTCTTCGGCGTGACGTAGCCGATCTTGATCACCTCAGACTTCGTCGCGGCCGAGGCCGCCGACGCCTTGGTCAAGGCCGCCAGTCCACCCACGGCGGCCGTCGCACCCAGTGCCTTGAGTCCGAGTCGGCGTCCGAACTCGACGCTCCCCCATCCGGGAATCGTCATTTCCTGCGATCCCCCCGTGCTCTGATCCTCACTACTCATAATGTCCCCCCTCATTTAAGTTTGGTCAATTCTTAACACACTATTTCGTACATAACTCGCCACTTCGTATCCCGGTGGACCCTCGTTGTTTCGGGCGCTCGAGCTAGCGCCGCGTCGCTGCTTCGCGCATCGAAGCGAGCACCCGGCGAGCGGCGAGCCCGCCCCTGTCAATTTTCACACTCACTTCGCTCACCTCGCGCCGATCATCAGCGCGGCTTTGGAGAATATTAAGAGCGTCGACGTCCTCTTGCACGACGCCCCGCTGCATCTTTTCGAGGAATCGATCGATCTCGTCCTCACCCAAGCAGAAGTCCCTCGCGAGCGCCCAAAAGTCGTACACGCTGGTCTCGGTCGAGGGCGTCAACCCGTAAAAGATCTTCATGTGAAAGGCGTGGTCGTCGCGGCCGTCGGGCAGGGGCGGCTGGGCGACGGGCGCAATCCGGGCGTGGAGGAGGTAGAAGCCCGGCGGGGAGTAATCAATGTCCTGCCACCGATCCACCTTGCCCTGAAGACCGGTGGTGCGCGAATAGAACGGCGGGCACTCCACGGCGTTCATGTGTCGAAACACTCGTACTGCGTTGGTCTCGTCATCGACTTCGACCTCAATGGGCGTGGTCGCCACCTCGGGTGTGCCGATGGAACCACCGTGTAAATACGTCTCGTGGGAGAGGTCGAGGAGGTTGTCGACGAGCAGGTCGAACGACGCGGAGATCTTGGCGACGCCCGACACCGTCGACCACTCGTCATTCGCCACGAGCCACGGCGTCGCGGGGAGCGCGCCGTAGTCCGCCTCGCCGTGGCCCATCCAGATCCACACCCAGATCCCCTGTTCGACGACCGGATAACTCCTGACGTTGGCTCGTCCCGGAATCCGGTCTTGACCAGGAATGGCGACGCAGACACCCCCGCAGTCAAAGGTAAAGCCGTGATACCCGCACACCAGTTCTTCGCCCACGACGCTACCGAGCGAGAGGGGGTAACCCCGATGGGGGCACTGGTCGGCGAAGGCCACCACGCGTCCGCTTTCACTGCGAAAGAGCGCCACGTGCTCGCCGAGTATCTGACGAGACAGAGGCTTCGTGTCGAGTTCGACGCTCAGTGCCGCGACGTACCAATTCTCCAGTAAGTACATACGCTCCCACCCGCCGCTGACTCGACGAATCCGGTGGCGTACTGCGTATTCGTCACCGGCCTCGTAGGCGCAAACTACCAAAACTGTGATAAGTAAACAAGGAAGTTTTAACTAGGGGGTTCATATGTCCTTTCTCGACGAACGGCCGTGGCGGGGCAACATCTCCCTCGATGGGTGGCGCCCCGGTGGTAGCGGTGACGCCGCGGTGGTGGAGCCGGCGACCGGGAAAGAGCTCGCTCGAAGCGGTCGCGCCAGCGTGGCGGACGTCGCCGAGGCGTCCGCCGTTGCCTCGACGAATCAGCGTGAGTGGGCCGCGCGACCCTTTAACGAGCGAAGTGCCATCCTTCGACGGGCGGGTCAACTCTTCCTCGACCACGCCGACGAGCTCTCCGACTGGATCGTGCGCGAGTCCGGGGGCATCGGGCCCAAAGCTGGCTTGGAGATCCACATTGCCGCCGAGGAGTGCTTCGAGGCCGCGGCCCTCGCGTCGCACCCGACGGGGGATGTCCTGCGAAGCGAAGCGCCCCGCTTGAGCTTCTCGCGACGCGTCCCGGCCGGCGTCGTCGGCGTCATCGCACCCTTTAACTTTCCGCTGATCCTCTCGATACGTTCGGTCGCGCCCGCCCTCGCGCTCGGTAACTCGGTGATCTTGAAGCCCGACCCGCGCACCGTCGTCTCGGGTGGTGTGGTCTTGGCCCGGGTCTTCGAAGAGGCCGGACTCCCCCAAGGGGTGTTCTCGGTCTTGCCGGGCGGCGCCGACGTCGGCGAGGCGTTGGTGATTGACCCCAAGGTCCGCGTCATCGCCTTCACGGGATCGACGGCCGCGGGACGAGTCGTCGGTGCCCTCGGGGCCCAACACCTCAAGCGCGTGCACCTCGAGTTAGGCGGCAACTCCGCGCTCATCGTCATGGCCGACGTCGACCTCGAAAAGGCCGTCTCGGTGGGGGCGTTCGGCTCGTTCATGCACCAGGGGCAGATCTGCATGACCACCGGTCGCCACCTCGTCGACTCGACGATCGCGCACGACTACGCCACCCTGTTGGCCGAACACGCCGAGCATCTGCCCGTCGGCGACCCCGCGTCGGGTCAGGTCGCGCTCGGTCCCCTCATTGACGCGAAACAGCGCGACCGCGTCCACGCGTTGGTGCGCGGCAGCGTCGACGCGGGTGCCAAGCTGCTCGCCGGAGGAACGTACGAGGAACTGTTCTATCGTCCGACCGTCCTGTCCGACGTGCCGACTACTTCCCCGGCCTACGCCGAAGAGGTCTTCGGTCCGGTGGCGCCGGTGGTGGCCTACGAGTCACTCGAAGAGGCGGTCGCGCTCGCGTCAGCGAGCCCCTACGGCCTCTCCCTCGGTATCCTCTCCGGCGACGGCCTACGCGCGCTGGAGCTCGCGAGCAAGATTCCCACCGGGGCCATTCACATCAACGATCAAACTGTCGGTGACGAGGCGGTCATCCCCTTCGGGGGTACGGGCAGTTCCGGCAACGGCTCACGCGTCGGCGGACTTTCGAACCTCGACGCCTACACCGAGACCCAGTGGGTCACGGCGCAGAGCGACCTGCCGGTCTACCCCTTCTAGAGGCCGTTGAGATCGCAGTAGTTGCGAGCAAGTACCGTCGCGGCTTCCCGGGTCGTGACCGCCTGGCGTAAGCGTGCCCGCTGGACGCCGTTTTCAAAGTCGTCGTCGCTCGGGTGCAGCATCTGGGTCATGTAGTTAGAGAACTCCTCCGCTCGCCACACTCGCTCCAAACACGTCGCCGAATAGGCATCGAGGAGTCGCTCGTCACCCTCGAGCAACTGGGCGACCAGTGCACTCGCCAGTACTCGGATGTCGCCGAGGGCGAGGTTCATGCCCTTGGCGCCGGTCGGGGGAACGATGTGCGACGCGTCACCCGCGAGGAGCAGACGGCCACAGCGCATCGGTTCGATCACCACGCTGCGCATCGCCGTGATCGAGCGCTCCATGATCGGTCCCTCGTTCACCTTCGGGCTCTCCTCGGTGGTCAGTCGGACGTTGAGCTCCTCCCAGATTCGATCGTCCGACCACATCTCGAGCGTGTCGGTGGGTGGCACGCCGAGGTAGAGGCGACTGACGCTGGGTGAACGCATGGAGTAGAGCGCGAAGCCCCGTTCGTGTCGCGCGTAGATCAACTCCTCGGTGGTGGGCGCGGCCTGAGCCAAGATACCGAGCCACGAGAAGGGATAGGTCCGCTCGTGACGCCGTAGCGCTGACGCGGGCACCGAACGCGTCGCTACGCCGAAACTCCCGTCGCAGCCCGCGACGTAGTCGCACTCGATGCGCACCTCGTCCTCGAGGCCCTTTCCTCTCACCACCGCCTGGGGTCCCGAGAGCCCGTCTAGCTCCGACACCTCGACGTCGAAGAGGATCTCGCCCCCGTCCCCGAGGCGCAGCGCAATCAGGTCCTTGACGAGTTCTTGTTGTCCATAGACGGTGATCGTCTTGCCCTCGGTGAGGTCGCTCAGCGCGACGCGATGCGTCTGGTGGTCGAAGCGCAGCTCGACGCCGTGATGCGTGAGTCCTTCGCGACGCAGGCGTTGCCCGACGCCGACCTCTTCCAAGAAATTGGCGATGCCGAATTCGATGACGCCCGCGCGTACGCGCTGTTCGACGTACTCGCGACTACGTCGCTCGACGATGACGTTGTCGACGCCGTGTTGTCGTAGCAGGTGACCCAGCAAGAGCCCCGCGGGCCCGGCGCCCACGATGGCCACCTGCGTGCGTAGGTCCTTCACTGGTCTCTCCTTCGACGCCGAGACGGACGCAGAACCCTTCGACGATGGGCCCCGGTTCGCTCGATGTTATAGTGTACTGTTCAGTTAATTAAAGCGTGAATCAGCGCCACGTGCTCATCGAAGGGTGGGTGGGGTCGCGCCGAGCGGAGGTGTTCATGGCTGTCGTCGTCACCAACACGCCCCGCACCGAACTCTCGCTCGTCGACGCGTTAGGGGCGTTCGGCGTCGCGACGATCCACGAGGCTCAAGGCCGCACCGGTCTGATGGCGCCACGGCTTCGTCCGATCTACCGACCCGTGCGGGTCGCCGGGAATGCGTTGACCTGTGAGGTGGCACCGGGTGACAACTGGTCGATCCACGTCGCGGTCGAACAGGCCCAGCCGGGCGACCTCTTGATCGTGACGCCGACGAGTCCGTGTGACGACGGGTACTTCGGAGAACTCCTCGCCACGAGTCTTCGCTCGCGCGGCGTGCGCGGCATCGTCATTGACGCGGGTGTCCGCGACGTCGCCGAGCTCACCACGATGGGTTTTCCCGCCTGGTCCAAGACGATCTGCGCCCAGGGCACGGTGAAAGAGACGCCCGCCAACGTCCAAACGTCGATCGTCTGCGCGGGCACGACGGTACGACCGGGCGACGTCGTGGTCGCTGATGACGACGGCGTGGTGGTCGTCGCGCGCGAAAGAGTCGCGACGGTCCTCGTCGCTTGTCAGACGCGAGAGGCCAACGAGGAAGAGAAGCGTGCTCGTTTGGCCTCGGGCGAACTCGGTCTCGACATCTACGCGATGCGAGAGCGACTCGCCGAGCGCGGCCTGCGCTACGTCGAAGAGACGCCATCGTGAGTTCGCAGCGCGCCATCCCGTGCCTGGTGCTGCGCGGTGGCACCTCCAAGGGGCTCTACTTTCACGCCCGTGATCTCCCCGAGGACGTCGCGACACGTGACGCGGTCCTGCTTGCGGCCATGGGTTCGCCCGACGTACGCGAGATCGACGGCATGGGGGGAGGTCACCCGCTCACCTCGAAGGTGGCCGTCATCAACGCATCAACGCGTCCGGGGATCGACGTCGACTACCTCTTCCTCCAGGTGTGGCCCGACCGCGCAGAGGTGTCCGACAACCAAAACTGCGGCAACCTGCTCGCGGGGGTCGGTCCCTTCGCGCTCGAAGAAGGCCTCGTTGCCGCCGGCGGCGCGGTCACGAACGTGCACATCTGGATGGAGAACACCGAGAGTGCGGCGGTCGCTCACGTCGAAACGCCCGGGGGCGACGTGAACTACGCCGGCGCCGCGCACATTGACGGCGTGCCCGGCACGAGCGCGCCGATTCCCATTGAGTTCCTCGACGTCGCGGGCTCCACCTGCGGCGCGCTCTTGCCTACGGGTCACCCGATGGACGAGGTCGACGGCGTGAACGTGACCTGCATTGATAACGGGATGCCCGTCGTGTGTCTGCGGGCCGAGGACGTCGGAGTGAGCGGCTACGAGGAACCGGCCGAACTCGAGGCGAACCCCGCACTCTGTGAGAAGGTTGAACAGATCCGACTGGCGGCCGGGGGAATGATGAACCTCGGGGACGTGACCAACAAGACGGTGCCCAAGGTGACGTTGCTCGCACCCGCCAAAGACGGTGGCGTTGTCACCACCCGCACGTTCATCCCGAAGAAAGTCCACGAGGCCATCGGCGTCTTCGGGGCGGTCTCGGTGGCGACGGCCTGCCTCATCCCAGGTTCCGTGGCCTTCGAACTCGCGGGCCTCGGAGTGAGCGAGGGCTCACGAACCCTCGATATCGAACATCCGACCGGGTACTTCAGCGTGACCTTGGAGGTCGCGGTCAATGACGGCGTCGTCGCCGTGCTCTCTGCCGCGCTGTTGCGTACAGCGCGACTGCTCATGCGCGGGGACGTCTTCGTACCGGCGTCGACCTGGCCACCGTCGTGATCATCGACTGCCACGGTCACTACACGACGGCGCCCGGGGCGCACGACGCCTGGCGTCAATCCGAAGTGGCCGCCTACGAGGCCGGCGAGCCGATCCCCGCGTACCCCGAGATCTCGGACGAGGAGATCATCGAGTCAATTGAACTCAACCAACTGCGATTGCTTCGCGAGCGCGGGGCGGACATGACCATCTTCTCGCCGCGGGCCTCGGTGATGGGACACCACGTGGGTGACGCGGCGGTCAGCGAAGCGTGGTCGCGAGCGAGCAACGACCTCATCTACCGCGTCGTCTCGCTCTTTCCCGACTCCTTCATCGGTGTCTGCCAACTCCCCCAGTCGCCCGACTCCCCCATCGAGCGTTCCCTCAATGAACTCGAGCGGTGCGTCGAGGAGATGGGCTTCGTCGGCCTCAATCTCAACCCTGATCCCACCGGGGGCTGGTGGCGCGGGCGTCCGCTCACGGACCGCTCGTGGTATCCGCTCTATGAGAAAATGGTCGAGCTCAACGTCCCGGCGATGATCCACGTCTCGGGAAGTTGCAACGACAACTTCCACACGACCGGGGCGTACTACATCAACGCCGACACCACCGCTTTCATGCAACTCATCCAGGGCGACCTCTTCAGCGACTTCCCCGACCTCCGCCTGATCATCCCCCACGGTGGTGGCGCGGTTCCCTATCACTGGGGGCGCTACCGGGGTCTGGCGGACATGTTGAACCGCCCGCCGCTCGCGGAACACGTGATGGGCAACGTCTACTTCGACACCTGCGTCTATCACCAGCCCGGCATCGACCTCTTAGTCGACGTCATCGACGTCAAGAACATCCTCTTCGGATCGGAGATGCTCGGCGCGGTACGCGGCGTCGACCCGGAGACCGGACAGTACTTCGACGACACGAAGCGCTACCTGGACGCCGCAGCACTCAGCGACGTCGAGCGCGAGCAGATCTTCTCCGGCAACGCTCGACGGGTCTTCCCGCGTCTCGAGCGCGCCCTCGCCGCGCAGGGGCGCGCGTGACCACGACCTTTACAATGGACCATGACTGGCTCGTCTTTGACCCCTCGCCGAGCCCGCCCACCTTCCGACTGCCGCCCGGGTCCGTGGACGCGCACTGCCACGTCTTCGGACCGGGGGCCATCTTCCCCTTCGCGCCGGAGAGAAAGTACACGCCGTGCGACGCGGGCAAGGATGAGCTTTTTCACCTACGTGACTTTCTCGGCGTCGAGAAGAACGTAGTGGTCCAAGCGACCTGTCACGGATCCGACAACGCGGCGATGCTCGACGTGCTCGACTCCGCCGCCGGACGCGCCCGGGGCGTCGCCACGGTCGAACCCGACGTCAGTCGAAGAGAACTCGAAGAGATGCACGAGCGCGGGGTGCGAGGCGTGCGATTTAACTACGTCCGACGCTTGGTCGATCCGGAGCCCGACGCCTACTACCACCGCATCGTGGAGAAGATCGCGCCGCTCGGTTGGCACGTGGTCGTGTACTTCGAAGCCGCTGACTTGGCCGAGCGCTGGGACCTGTTCACCTCACTCGACACCCCGGTCGTCGTCGACCACCTGGGGCGACCCGACGTCACGAAGTCAGTCGACGGGCCCGAGTTCGCGCAGTTCCTGCGACTGATGCGCGAACGCGAGAACGTGTGGTGCAAGGTCACCTGCCCGGAGCGGCTGTCCGTCTCGGGGCCGCCCGACTTCACCGACACCGTGCCCTTCGCCCGCCGCGTCGTTGACGAGTTCCCCGACCGAGTGCTCTGGGGCACCGACTGGCCCCACCCGAATCTGAAGGGCTTCATGCCCGACGACGGCAAGATCGTCGACTTCATCCCCCGGATCGCCCCGAGTGAGGAGCTCCAGGCCAAACTTCTCGTTGACAACCCCGCGCGGCTCTACTGGGAGCAGAATTAGACCGTGAACGACAATCCGGAGTTTGACGACATTCCTGGCACCACGGTGTTCACCGCGGCGAGGTCGCACCAGGGTTTCCACCTCAATCAGTTCTGTATGAGTTTGATGAATCCCGAAAACCGAGCTCGATTTAAGGCGGACGAGCGTGCGTACCTCGACGAGTGGGAACTCACCGAGGCGCAGAAACTGGCCGTCATCGAGCGCGACTACAACGCGATGATCGCTAACGGCGGCAACATCTACTTCCTGGCCAAGATCTTCTCCTCCGACGGCATCAGCTTCCAGACGGCGGCGGCCTCGATGACGGGCATGAGCGCCGAGGACTACGCCGCGATGATGCTTCACGGCGGCCGATCCCCCGACGGTGTGCGCTCGATCAAGGAAGGTCGCTGACGATGGCCCGCGTCACCGCCGGCGTGACGACGAGCCACGTCCCGGCCATCGGTGCGGCGATCGACCACGGCCATACGGGTAACGACTACTGGGCGCCGATGTTCGCCGGCTACGAGTGGTCGAAAAAGTGGATCGCCGAAGAGCCACCGGACGTCGTGGTGCTGGTCTACAACGACCACGCCTCCGCCTTCTCCCTCGAGATAATCCCCACCTTCGCGATCGGCTGCGCGGACGTCTTCCCCATCGCCGACGAGGGCTGGGGACCCCGACCCATCCCGCCGGTCGTCGGCGACTCGGACTTTGCGTGCCACCTCGCCCAGTCACTCATCCTCGATGAGTTCGACATGACCATCATCAACGAGATGACCGTGGACCACGGTCTCACNNGAGAGTTACGACGAGGACCTCAACGTCCACGTTTGGGGAACCGGGGGCATGAGCCACCAACTCCAGGGTCCCCGCGCGGGCTTGATCAACCAGCCTTTCGACAACGCCTTCCTCGACAACATGATCGAGAACCCCGACGCGCTGCGAAAGATTCCGCACCTCGAGTACTTACGCGAGGCGGGATCGGAAGGTATCGAACTGGTGATGTGGCTCATCATGCGCGGGGCGCTGGGCGAACACGTCACGCCGCTGCACCGCTTCTACCACGTGCCCGCTTCCAACACCGCCGTCGGTCACCTCGTCCTCGACGTCACCCCCGGGTTGTAGATGACACCGATTCGCGTCGCACTCGCCGGGGCCGGGGCCTTTGGGATCAAGCACCTCGACGCGCTCGCGCGCATCGACGACGTCGAAGTCGTCTCGGTGATCAGTCGCACGTTGGATCAAGCGCGCGCCGTCGCCGACACCTACGGCGCGGCGCAGGCGACGACGGAACTGAGTGACGCCTTGTCCTCACCGGACGTCGACGCGGTGATCCTCTGCACCCCGACGCAGCTCCACGCTGAACAGACCATTTCTGCCCTCGAGGCGGGCAAGCACGTCCAAGTCGAGATCCCCCTCGCCGACAGTTGGGCCGACGCGCAGGCCGTGGCCCGGGCGGCCTCGGGCACCGACCTGGTGTGCATGGTCGGTCATACCCGGCGCTTTAATCCCTCGCACCAGTGGATCCACCAGCGGGTCGCCGCGGGTGACTTCACCATCCAACAGATGGATATCCAGACCTACTTCTTTCGCCGCACCAACACCAACGCCCTCGGTCAGCCGCGCAGTTGGACCGACAACCTGCTCTGGCACCACGCCGCCCACAGCGTCGACCTCTTCGCGTACCAGTGCGGCGAGCCCGTCGAGGTCGCCCGCGTCGTGGCGGGGCCACTTCACCCCGACCTCGGCATACCGATGGACATGTCCATCCAACTCAAGAGTCGCGGCGGTCAGCTCTGCACCCTGTCGTTGAGTTTCAACAATGAGGGCCCCTTCGGCACGTTCTTTCGCTACATCGGCGACACCGGCACGTACGTCGCGCGCTACGACGACCTGGCCACCGGCTTCGACGTGCCGGTGGACGTCTCGGGCGTCGCGGTCTCCCTCGACGGCATCGAACTCCAAGACCGCGAGTTTCTCCGGGCCATTCGCGAGCACGACGAACCGATCGCTTCAGTTAACTCGGTGCTCGACTGCTACCGCGTGCTCGGCGAGCTGCAGGCCCAACTCGACGCCTGAGTTCGCCGCGGTGCGTACGACTACGAAGGTGCGCTGGTGAGGTACTGGATAACGACGTCGCCGATCATCTGACGGTACATCGCCCGTCGCGCGGGTTCGACCAGGTTGCGGCCGAAGTTCGCCCGGAACGTGTACTGGTTGTTGATCCGGAAGAAACAGAACGAGCTGATCAACATGTGCACGTCGAAGACGTCGATGTCGCGGCGAAAGACCCCGCTGCTGCGCCCCTGCTCCAGCGCGTACTGCAGCATCTTGATCACCGGTCGGTCGAGTCCGGGGAATCCGCCGCCGGCCGTGATGAACTGGGCGCGTTGCATGTTCTCGTGGCTGACCAGGCGAGAGAAGTTGGGGTTCGCCTCGTGACGATCGAAGGTCAACTCCGCGAGTTTGCGCACCGCCGCGACGGGGTCGAGGTTGTCGATGTCGACGCTCTGTTCGGTGATGCGAATCGCCTCGTAGGCCTTTTCGAGGGCCGCGATGTAGAGCAGTTCCTTGGAGCCGAAGTAGTAGTAGATCATCCGCTTCGTCGTGCGGGTCTGCGCCGCAATTTCGTCGACCCGGGCCCCGGCGAAACCTCGGTCCGCGAACTCCTGGGTGGCGACCGCGAGAATCTCGAGCTTCGTTCGCTCGGGGTCTCGTTGACGACGTTCGTGACTGGGCGACTTGCCCGGACCTGACGCCATCGCTCCCCCATTCGTTCACGAACCCTTCGCAAACCAACAACCAGACTACTGAAGTCGAAATTCGATGTCGTCGGATGGCGAGATCGCTCGGACGTGCCGCGAAGGCCACCGCAGCGCGACACCGCGACCAATGGAGAAAGCGAAATTAGGTCCTCGCGCTAGTTTGGTGAGTGAGTGAATGACACCATGAGCCTCGACTCCCTTCCCGATCGTTCAGCCTGGAGGGCTCTCAGCGCCCACGCCGGGAGCATGAAAACGCGCCATCTGCGCGACATTTTCCACGCCGACCCCGACCGCGGGACGCGTCTGCGGCTCGAGGCGGTCGGTTGGTACTTCGACTACTCCAAGAACCTCGTCACCGACGAGACGCTCGCGCTGCTCCTCCAACTCGCGCGAGAATCAGGTGTCGCCGAGCGACGTGACGCCATGTTCGCGGGCGAGCACATCAACGTCTCCGAAGACCGGGCCGTCCTCCACGTGGCGCTCCGGATGCCCGAGGACACTCCACTCGAGGTCGATGGCGTCGACGTCGTCGCGGACGTCCACCGGGTCCTCGCGCGCATGTCCGCCTTCGCCGAGGCGGTTCGTAGCGGCGAGTGGCGCGGCCACACCGGCAAGCCCATCCGCAACGTCGTCAACGTCGGCATCGGGGGCTCGGACCTCGGTCCGGTCATGGCGTACGAGGCGCTGCGCCACTTCGCCCAACGCGAGCTCACCTTCCGCTTCGTCTCCAACGTCGACGCCACCGACTTCGTGGAGGCGGTGCGCGACCTCGACCCCGAAGAGACGCTGTTCATCATCTCCTCGAAGACCTTCGGGACCTTAGAGACACTCACCAACGCCACTTCGGCGCGCGCCTGGATTGTCGATCACCTAGTGGACGAACGCGCCGTCGCCAAACACTTCGTCGCGGTCTCGACGAACGCCGAAAAGGTGGCGGCCTTCGGGATCGACGTCACCAACATGTTCGAGTTCTGGGACTGGGTGGGCGGTCGCTACTCCATGGAGAGCGCGATCGGTCTCTCGACGATGATCGCGATCGGCCCCGAGAACTTCACCGCGATGCTCCAGGGCTTCCACGCGATGGACGAGCACTTTAAGAGCGCGCCGCTCGAAGAGAACCTCCCGGTGCTCCTTGGATTGCTCGCGCTGTGGAACCACGACTTCCTCGGCTACCCGACCGTCGGCGTGATGCCCTACGACCAGTACCTCCACCGCCTCCCCGCCTACCTTCAGCAACTCACCATGGAGTCGAATGGCAAACACGTCACCCTCGATGGGCAACACGTCACCTACGACACGGGGCCCGTCTATTGGGGCGAGCCGGGCACCAATGGACAGCACAGCTTCTACCAACTCATCCACCAAGGCACCACCAAGGTCCCCGTCGACTTCATCGCCTTCGCGAAGAGTCTCAACCCCCTCGGGGAGCACCACGACATCTTGATCTCGAACGTCTTCGCCCAGGCCGAAGCCCTGGCCTTTGGTAAGACCGAGGGTGAGCTGCGCGCCGAAGGAGCGAGTGAAGCCGTCATCCCCCACCGGGTCATGGAAGGGAATCGACCCTCCAACGTCCTCTTGACGAAGGAACTCTCCCCCTACGTGCTCGGCTCACTCGTGGCGCTCTATGAACACAGCGTCTTCGTCCAGGGCACCGTCTGGGGCATCGACTCATTCGACCAGTGGGGCGTGGAGCTCGGTAAACAGCTCTCGGTCAAGATCATCCCGGAACTGACCTGTGACGCCACCCCCGAACTCGACCACGACTCATCGACCAACACCCTCATCACGCACTACCGATCCCTCAAGCAGACTGGACCCGACCATGACCACCGCTAAGCCGATGCAACTAGGAATGGTCGGGCTCGGTCGGATGGGGGCCAATCTCGTGCGACGCCTCGTCAACGACGGTCATAGCTGTGTGGTCTACGACGTCAACACCGCCGCGGTCACTCAACTCGAGGGCGAACACGTCGTTGGATCCGCGTCGCTCGCGGAGTTCGTGACCAAGCTCGCGGCCCCGCGGGCGATTTGGATGATGCTCCCCGCCGCCGTAACCCAGGCGGCGCTCGACGAACTTGTGCAACACCTAGAGGCGAACGACGTTGTCATCGACGGTGGTAACTCCTACTACCAAGACGACGTCGATCGCGCGTCCACCCTCGCCGCTCGCGGCATTCACTACGTCGACTGCGGTACCAGCGGCGGGGTCTGGGGCCTCGAGCGCGGCTACAGCTTGATGATCGGGGGCGAGACCGAGGTCGTCGAGCGATTGGACCCGATCTTCAAGTCGATCGCCCCCGGCAACGACGGTACGTCCCCGACGCCCGGTCGAGCACCGGGCGGCACCGCCGACCTGGGATACCTGCACTGTGGCCCCAACGGTGCCGGGCACTTCGTCAAGATGGTCCACAACGGCATCGAGTANNTCGAGTACGGCATGATGGCCTCGATCGCCGAGGGACTGAGCATCTTGAAGCACGCCAACGTGGGGTCGCTGAGTGCCGCCGCTGACGCGGAGACCTCCCCCGTCCAAGACGCTCAGTACTACCGCTACGAGTTCAACCTCGCCGACGTCGCCGAGGTCTGGCGCCACGGTTCGGTGATCAGCTCCTGGCTCGTGGATCTGACCGCGGACGCCTTNNGTCGAAGCGGCGATCAACGAGTCGGTTCCCGCACCGGTGATCAGCGCCTCACTCTGGCAGCGCTTCGAGTCACGCGGGGCGGGTGAGTTCACCGCCAAGGTGCTCTCGGCCATGCGCGCGGGCTTCGGGGGGCACGCGGAGAAGAGTTCCTAGTGCGCCACGAGGTTCAGGTCCACGACACCCTCGACGAACTAGCCCGCGCGGCGGCGCTCTTCGTGGCGCGGCGAGCCGCCGACCTCCGCGCGAGGTCCCATCCCTTCACCTTCGCCCTCAGTGGGGGCACGACTCCGTGGCGAATGCTCGACGAACTCGCCAAGGAGGACGTCGACTGGGCTCAGACCGCGATCTTCCAAGTCGACGAACGCGTCGTTCCCNNCCGGCCCGCTTCGACCTCATCCATCTAGGCCTCGGTCCCGACGGCCACTGCGCATCGCTCATTCCGAACGATCCAGTACTCGAGGTGAGAGACCGTCTGGTCGCGATGAGCGGCCCCTACCAGGACTCCATGCGCATGACTCTCACGTACCCGGTGCTCGACGCGGCGGACCAACTGCTCTGGCTCGTCAGCGGTGAGGACAAGCGTGACGCCCTCGCTCGACTACTCGTCGGGGACACGTCGATTCCGGCGGGTCGCGTCGAGGCGTCCGCGTCGTTGATCATGTGTGACCGAGCCGCGTACGGGACCGGTTCGTGACCCATCTACGATTCGTAAGAGAAAAGGAACCCACCGAGTGAGCACTCCCCCCGCCACCACGACTACGGACACGTCCGCGACCGCCCCGCGGCCGAAGCCGGACAACCACGTCATCGTCATCTTCGGCATCACCGGCGACCTGGCGCGACGCAAGATCCTGCCCGGGCTCTACCACCTCGCCGTCGCCGGCCTCATGCCCGAGAAGTACCGGGTGGTGGGATGTGCGCGTCCGTCATCCAAGATGACCGACGAGGAGTTCCGTGTCTACGCCTTCAACGCGGTGAGTGAGTTCGCCTCGGACAAGCCCTCGGGCAAGGAGTGGGAGGACTTCGCCGCGTGCCTCACCGCCGCGATCGACCCCGACGACGGGCCCACCGGGCTCAGCGCGGTCGTCGGCAACGCCGAAGCGGCGATTGGCGGCGCGGTCCGACGGCTCTATCACCTGGCGATCCCACCGGACGCCATGCACGACGTCATCCGACTGCTCGGCGCGAAGGGACTGAACCAGAACGCCCGAGTGATCTGCGAGAAGCCCTTCGGCACCGACTTGGCTTCCGCCCAAAAGCTCAACGGCGACCTCGAGCAGTTCTTCGACGAGTCGCAGATCTTTCGCATCGACCACTTCCTCGGGAAGGAGTCGATCGACAACATCTTGGCGCTGCGCTTCGCCAACGAACTCTTCGAGCCGCTGTGGCGTCGTGGCCACGTGCGCTACGTCCAGATCGACGTTCCCGAGACGCTCTCCATCGAGGGGCGCGGGGCCTTTTACGAAGAGACTGGGGCCTTTCGCGACATGGTCGTCACCCACCTCTTCCAGGTGCTCGGCATCTTGGCCATGGAACAGCCGACCTCGATGGCTGCGAAGCCCCTGCGCAACGAGGTCAACAAGGTCTTCGAATCGCTCCGCATCCTCGACCCGGTGACGGTGCTGCGCGGTCAATACGTCGGGTACCTCGACGAGCCCGGCGTCGCGCAAGACTCCGACACCGAAACCTTCATCGCGCTACGCGCGTGGGTCGACAACTCGCGCTGGATGGGTGTGCCGTTCTACCTGCGCACCGGCAAGTGCCTCGCCGAGAGCCGCCAGATCATCACGATCGGTCTGCGCGAGCCGGTGATGGAGATCTTCCCGGACCAAAAAGACGGCAACCACCCCGACGCGGACCGGCTCATCATCGACTTCAAGGACCCCGGGTCGATCCACGCCGACTTCCTGGTCAAGCAGCCCGGCCCCGAGATGCATCTCGGCCAGGCCCGGATGAACTTCTACTACCGCGACTCCTTCCAGGAGAAGAACAACCTCGAGGCCTACGAGCGACTTTTGTTGGAGGTGATGCTGGGCAACCAGGCCCTCTTCACCCGCTCGGACGGCATCGAACGACTCTGGGAGGTGGCGGCGCCGCTGCTCGAGCGCCCGCGACCCATTGAGTACTACAAGAAGGGGTCCTGGGGCCCGCCTTCGGTCGCCGACGTCGTCGCGCCGCACCGCTGGACCCTGCCCGAGTGAGCACCCCGATCCGCTTGGTGCTCTCCGACGTGGACGGCACCTTGGTCACGGGGCAAAAAGTCCTCACCGATGAAGCGGTGCGGGCCGTCGAACGCCTCAACGCGGAGGGGATCCTCTTCGCCGTCACGAGTGGGCGGCCACCGCGAGGACTGAAGATGTTGATCGATCCGCTGCACCTCGCGACGCCGCTCGCCGGCTTCAACGGGGGTCTCATGGTGAAGCCCGACATGTCGATCATGCAGGAACTCGTGATTCGTGACGACGTCGTCGGACCACTGATCGAGATGCTCACGAGTCACGGACTCAGCGTGTGGGTCTACCAAGGGGTCGAGTGGTACGTGCTCGACCTCGACGGACCCCACGTCGCCCACGAGTCCGACGTCTGCCAGTTCGGTCCCAAGGAGCTCAAAACCTTCGAAGGAATCCGTGGCGACGTCGTCAAGGTCGTAGGGGTCAGTGACGATCCAGCCCTCATCGCGATGGCGACCATCGCCGTCAACGAGACCTTCGCCGCCGACGTCTCGGCGACGAGTTCGCAGACCTACTACCTAGACGTCACCCATCAAGACGCCAACAAGGGACGCGTGGTTGAGTTCTTGGCCGCCACCTACGACCTCGAACCGGCGGCCATCGCCACGATCGGCGATATGTCGAACGACATTCTCATGTTTGAAAAGGCTGGACTCAGCATCGCCATGGGTAACGCCAGCGACGAGGTCAAGAGCCGCGCGACCTTGACCACCTCGAGCAACAACGACAACGGCTTCGCCAACGCTCTAGAGCACTTCATCCTGACGTCGTAGCCAGCGAGCTCTCCAACAAAGAAGCCCCGGTCGCCTTCGCGGGCGACCGGGGCTTCTGTGCGAAGAGTGCTTAGTGCAGGCTGTACTTGACTGAGGCGCGCTTCCCGTTCGAGAAGATCAAAGAGAGCACCTTCACGCCGGGCTTGGATGACCCAGTCACGGTGATCGTCAGCGAGAGCGACTTGCCGGTGTCACGGGTGACGGTGGCCTTAAAGCCAGCGACGTTGCTGATGGCCCTCGGACGACCGGAGAAGTTGAAGCCACTGATCGTGACGTGTGCCGTCTTACCGAGCGTGATGACACCCGCGACGTGCAGCGCCTTCGGCGCCGACGAGATGGTTACCGTTGTCGCCGCCGAAGAGGCAGTCGCGTACGGTGCGGAGGCCGCCTTGGTCGCGGTGACGATGCAAGTACCACCAGCGGTGGCACTCAATGCTCCGGCGATGATGACACAGCCCGTGGCCGTTCCATTGGTGACCGTAAAGGTGACCGCACCCGTTCCTGAACCACCGCTCGTCGCAAGGATGATCGGCGAGTCGAGGTAGCCCGACGTGCTCGTCACGACGAGCGCAGTCTGTGGCTGTCCGACCTGAACTGAGGCCGTTGCCGTGGCGATGACGCGCGACGTGTCGGTCGCGGTCAGTACACAGGCGCCGGTGGTGGCGAACTCAACAGTTGAGTAGGTGGCGAGGCCAGCGACGGCTACCGCGGCCACTGGCGCAGCGAGGCACGTCGAACTGAGAGTGATGGAGTCAGTAGAGCCCGCCCCCGTCGTGTCGACATTGCCGGCGGCGTCCTCGACTCCCACCTTGAACGTCGTGATGACCGTACCGGTCGTCAAGACACTCGCGGGTGGAGCGACGGTGTACGCCAGTTTGGCGGGAACGCCACCTGATACTGCAACCGCGGAACTCGTCGCGGGGGTGAACCCGGTGTCACCCGCGGTCGTGTCCGTCGCGATGAGAGGGCAGTTACCGACCTGGTTGATCGTCAAGGCGCTGAATGATGCAACGCCTGCAGCCTCGGCCACACTCGTGACGCCTCCAAGTGTGCACGAACTCGTGATCGCGATCGTGTCAGCAGAACCCGTACCAGTCGTCACGGTGTTGCCGTACTGGTCTTCGGTCGATACCTTAAACAACGTCAGCGCTACGTTGTCCGACGCAGTCGCGGGCGGTGCGGTTGTGAAGGCGAGCTTGGTCGCCGCGGTCGGCGTCACCGTAATCGCTGTGCTATTTATGGTTCCGCTGTCACCCGCCGACGTGTCGGTCGCGGTGAGCGTGCATGACGTTCCGGTGTTGATCGCAACGTTAGTAAACGCGGCGGTTCCGGCAGTCGCTGCTTCAGTGAGTGTCGATCCACCACTAAACGTGCAAGACGACGAAATAACGATCGTGTCGGTCGGCGAACCACCGGCCGTGATGTTGACGCTAAAGCTTGTAAGGGTGGCTCCCGCAACAACGGTGCCCTGAGGCTCCGGCGAAAACGTCAGCGTTGAGGCGGCGGCCGAGGCCGGTAGAACGCCCACCAGCGTTACGCCACCGAGCAGCAATGCGGTGCCGAGACCTGCTCCGAGCAACGACTTCGCCCTTGAAGAAAGTGATCGACGATTATCTTTAATTCGACTTGCGGTGCTCATGAAGAGTCTCCTCTGGAAAGGGATTGGAGGGTCACGTTCTCGTGACTCGCCCCATGTCAATGGTAATGACGCCCGTGCGGAAAAACATGGACTTCTCTTTACCATTTCGTTACGAATCCGGTATTCACATCACTCTCTCAGAACGGCCAATCACGATTTTCAACTGCGTAGTCAAGAAGTTGCGATTGAGTTCTGTTCAACTGCCCCACAGGACTTCGTTACTCCACTGCGCACCGCCGTCGGTGGTGCGCACCAGTAAGAACCTGTTGTAGTCGCGAGTGCAGATGGCGAGCCCGTCAGCGACGCTTGAGAACGCCAGCGATGCTTGACTGCATTGCAGATCGCCGACCGGGGTTGCCCGACGACCACCCTCGGTGAGTCGATAGAGATTCGGCGTTCCCGAGTCGACGCCGTAGTCGAGATAGGCCACCGTGTTGGTCACTGGAGCAAACGCTCCCCCCACCGTCCCAAAGAACTGGTGCTGCGAGATGGACGACCATGTTGCGCCACCATCACTCGAGTGGACGAACGACACCTGCATGCCGGTTGGACAGTCGGCCCACAGGTCGAACGCCGACAGGGGTGTGACGGTGCATCCCGCGACGCTCCCCAAGCGCGGCGTGACGTAGCGAGTGAAGGTCCTACCATCGTTGCTCGAGCGCCAGAGATACGTCGCCATGTAAGCGCTCTCAAGTTCCCACACCTCGTTGCCGTACGCGGCCACCGACGGTCCGTAGTACGACTCGTTCTTCGCGGTGCCGGTGCGCCATAGTGCGGGCAGGGCACTCCAGCGCTTGCCATCCGTTGATGATCGCCACACGCGGTAGTCCCCGCAGATAACGAAGTGATCCCTGCACCGATCAGTCGTGATGTAGAGCACGTCGGGGGTCACGACGAGGTCGTGCCAGTTCTTCCTCGGCAGGGCGACCTCGTGCCAGCTACGAGCACCGTTGGTGGTCGCGTAGAGCGCGAACGCGCTCGGTCCCACCGCCAGGTAGCCGTCGCGTTCGTTGGCGAAGACGAGTTGGTCGAGGGAACTCGCGGGGTCGCCGTTCGTGGCGCGAATCAACGGTACCGATCGGCGCGCGAAGCTTCGCCCGCCATCGGTACTTCGCCACATCGTGAGACAGCGCTTCGTGCCACAGGCGCCTTGTGTGACGAGATAGACGGTCTTCGAGTGCGGCACGGGGGCGAGGAGCCGGGGCGAAAAGACCTCCGACGTGGCGGCGCGCGACGTCGAGGGTGCGAAGGAGAAGAGCGCCGCGGCCACCACGACAACGAGGAATGAAACAGCGCCGCGCGCGACGACTCGTGAGTGCACGAACCCATTGTGTACACGGTCGTGTTCGATCCTCACGATCGCCCTCTCAGAATGCGAAAGACCCCCACCTTT
>PLER01000025.1 GCA_003136495.1 Acidimicrobiaceae bacterium | reverse complement strand
TGGCTCACTACGGACTCGTCGTGCTCGGCGCGTGCAGCTGGTGGGTGTGGAGCCTGTGGCAGGGACACCGCCGTGCGTAATGTCCCGCTCTCATCCGGACGCCGCCCCTGGGGGAGTCTTCTCCTCTGGGGGTGGCGTCTCGAGATTGCCCTCACGGTCTCCTCACTCATCGTCCTTGCGTTCTCGGAAGAGATTGGAAGCGGAGGCCCCGCAATCGTCCTTGCGCTCGCAGCGCTGGTGCTGAAAGTCCGCCCGGAACTCCGTAAAGATCTCGCTCGCCACATGCTGGAGAATCGCCACGAGCGCTGGATCCACGGCGCGTTCTGGCACTGTGCCATCGTCGGGCGCAACGGTGATGTCCCTCGGGTGAACCGGTCGGCTCCATTGCCCGTTGGTCGTCGTTACTTGATCTCCCTTCCCCCCGGCCTCTACGGTGAAGCGCTGGCGAACCGGTGCCCCGAGCTCGCAGCCACCCTCGGTGTCCGAGAGGTCCGCGTGAAGGCGCTGCCCCAGAGCGCTCGTTACGTCGAACTGGCGGTCATCTGGTCGAATCCATTCCCCCAGAGCATCGCCTCGCCGCTGCTTCGACAACGCCACACCTCGCTCTGGCAGCCGCTCTTTCTCGGCGTCGGGCAAGACGGTCTGCCAGTGTCAATTGGCCTTCCTGAGCACAACTTGTTGATCGGTGGCGAACCGGGGTCCGGGAAGTCCGTGGCGCTGTCGACGATCGTGGGAGCCTGCGCCCTCGATCCTTCGGTTCATCTGACGCTCCTCGACGGCAAGCAGGTGGAGCTTGCGGCGTGGTCGCTCGTCGCTGACGAGTTCGTCGGCTCGGATCTCGATGAGGCGGTCCAGGCCCTCGAGGGGCTCCGCGACGTCATGGATGAGCGCTACGCCACGTTGATGGCCACTCGCCGACGCAAGGTCGGCGAGAGCGATCCTGAAGGATTGCATGTGCTGGTGATCGACGAGTTGGCCTTCTACCTCCGCGGTGGCAAGAAGGAATCCCGCGAGCGCTTCGCCGAGCTCTTGCGTGACCTCGTCTCTCGTGGCCGGGCAGCCGGCATCATCGTGGTCGCGGCCACCCAGAAGCCCAGTCACGACATCGTGCCGACGTGGATCCGAGACCTCTTCTCGTTCCGCCTCGCGATGAGGTGCACGAGCTCCGACGCGTCGGACACCATCCTCGGCCAAGGCTGGGCTCACCAGGGCTACTCGGCCGCTTCCATCGATCCGACCTTGCGAGGAGTCGGCTATCTCCTCGCCGAAGGCGGTACACCGGTCCTACTCATGACCCCCTACCTCAGCGACGACGACGTCGACGAACTAGCGCTTCGTTCCTTTGAGCAACGAGGTGGCGTATGAACGCCGAGGAGCGATCACGACTGCTGCACGAAGTCGAGCTCTCGGGCAACTGTTCACACCCGATTCGATTGCGCGGCGAGATGGTCAATCTCACCACCGGCGAAGTGGGGCTGAGTTCGCTCCGCGTTGCCTGCAAGGACCGGCGACAGGTGATCTGTCCCGCCTGCTCCTACGCGTACCGAGCGGACGCCTGGATACTCGTCGCGAGTGGGCTCAATGGTGGCAAAGGCACCCCCGAGGCCGTTGGCTCGCACCCGCGTCTCTTCGTCACGCTGACGGCACCCTCGTTCGGCGCCGTCCACACCGTAAGAGCTCGCGGTGGGTGCGTCACGCTTCGTGCAACCGATCACGGCACGTCGCCGATGTGCCGGCACGGCAGCCGTCGAACCTGTGCCGAACGCCACAGCACGAACGACCCACGCTTAGGCCGACCGATCTGCGACGAATGCTTCGACGTTGAGGGGGCGGTCTTGTGGAACGCGCACGCGTCTCGTCTGTGGAGCCGGACGGTGATCCACGCTCGTCGTTCGCTGGCTGAGGTCGGTGGCGTCGCCCAGTCACAACTCGGCTCCGTCGCGCAACTCCACTACCTCAAGGTCGCCGAGATTCAACGCCGCGGCCTCATCCACCTCCACTGTGTCCTTCGAGCCGACGGTCCTGAGGAGACCGGCGCGGACCCACCGCCCTGGCTCACGAGCGAGGCGCTGGCCCTGGTGGTGCAGGCGAGCGCGCGCCACGTCTCAACCAGGGGACTGGACGGACGACCGCTTCGCTGGGGACAGGTAGTTGACGTCCAAGATCTTGGCAGCAGCCTCGCCAATGTCACGAAGGTGTCCTCCTACGTGGCGAAGTACGCCACGAAAACGACCGACGGTTCGAAGGAACTCGCCCGCCGGTTCCACTCACGTCGTCAGATCGAGAACCTGGTGGATGACCCCCACTACCGCCGACTGGCCCTCGCCGCGTGGGACCTTGGTGGGCGCCCTGAGTACGGGCCACTTCGCCTGCGAGAGCACGCCCACGCCTTTGGCTTCACCGGCCAGTTGATCACGAAGTCCCGGTCCTATTCGACGACGTTCGCCGCCCTGCGCTGTGCCCGGGCGAACTTCATGGCGCAGCGCCGCTCCGCCGACCCCGTCGAAGGGACGTTCCTCTACGACGGTCGCGGCTACGACGACCCGCGCGCGACAGAACTGGCGGAGCTCTTCTTCACCATGCAGCGAGAGCTCCGCGAGGAAGCCCTCGCGGCTCGCCTGGCCCACGGCAGCGCGTTATGACGGAGCAGCGAGGTATGGGTGAGCATCCTTATGACGTCATAAGAGGTGTCATAACTCGGTCGATTTGGCGTTCCGCAACTCGCGCAACCGCCAGTCACCGCAAGGCTTATGAGTTCACGTGATGATCTCTGTGTGCGAATTCATGAACTCATATTGGTCCTCTCGGGAGATGACCACATCCATCTCACCCACGTCCCTGCTCACCCGCGACCTGGAGGCCCGTTCGGCCGGCTCCTCGGGGCGCCGGCTCTTAGAACTCCTCGAGCTCTACTGCCTCGATCTCCTCGGGGCGTCTCGGCCACTCGAGTTCGCCCTCCGACTTCAATCGGCGGATCCCCGATGTCGTCAGGTACTCGAGGAACTCCTCGAATGGACCGGGGCGGAGCAGGACTTTCAACTCCTCGCTCTCGTCGCACTGTCCCCAGAACTCGACCGCCTCTCCAGGTCAATGAGTCGTCGTCGTCCTACCGACGACACGGTGTCCGAAATCCTCGCGCAAGCCACCCAGGCGCTGCGTTGGGCCCACGAACTGATTGAGGGTGAGAGGATCGACTTTGTTCTCTCCCAAGCCCGCCGCGGCCTGAGAGGGGAGCGGCGCAAACTGACGCGCCATAACGTCCCGGCCGAACGCCTTCCTATCGGGTTCGACCAGGCCGAGGCTGAGCGGGAGACGGAGGACCATCGACTCGAAGTGGCCGTGGCTCGACACGTCATCACTCTTGACGAACGCCGACTGATTAGCGAGACTCGCAGTGGCGAGAACACGCTGGAGGAGTTCGCGGCGTCCATCTCGAGTTCCTACGATTCGTGCCGGATGCGCCGCACTCGAGCGGAGCGTCGAGTCCGCGAGTACTTCAACGTTGCGGAGGTGGCGAAGTGAGTTGCCTACCCGTGTTTTCGAGCCCGCAGAGCCGTCACCTCGTGGCTTTCGAGGATGGTCTCGGCTGCCTTCCAGTGCAGGTCGAGCAGGCTCGCGTCCTTACCCTCGAGGAGAACATCGGTGAGGCCTTCCCAGAGCGTCACACATGCCGGATCACAGAGCAGTCCTTGTCGCAGTGTCCACTCGGCACCACTGAGATCACTGGTGAGCACGAGTTCTCTCGATACCGTGTGGGCCAAGGTAGTGACCGTCTCGGTGATCTTGTAGACGACCGAGGTGGAAAAGGCCCACGTGAAATAGCGCGAGGTGTCGGCCGTGAAGGGGACTCCGCGAACGAGGGCGAGTGCTTGACGACGCAGTGGCAGTGCCGCTGGTTTCGCGACACCCTGGGACTGCGCGACGAGACCCTCGAACTCACTCCAATCGGTCGTGACGTCGACGAGTTGATAGCCCGACCTTCCCGAGGCGGTCGGTAGATGGCGCTCGCCAATGACCCTTCGTGCGTCGGCCATGTAGTTGCGCATCGCCGGCCGTTTGATGTCAGTCCCGTTCTCGGTGAGTGGCCAGATGGCGGTCTGGATCTCCTCCAAGGTGTGCGGTCGCTCGTTGTTCATGGCGAGATAAGCGACGATGGCTCGTACGGGATCACTCGCGGTGCCATTGCAAGGGGAGAGCGTGAGCGGCCCGAGGACGTCAACTCGGAGTGTCGAAGTGTCCGCGGGGCGAGAACGATCGGAACTCGGTGTTGCTTGAACGTGAGTGGTGCTCGGAACATCGACCACGCTGACTGGAGACGAAGTTGGACCAGGCGCCCCCGGAGTTTCTCGCACCACGAAAATCGGCTGCACCTGACGAGCGCGTCGCCGACGCGAGCGACGTCGAGCGACGTAGAAGCTCCCCACCAGGAACACTCCGAGCAAAGTGGAGGCGAAGTTGAGCATGCTGGCGAACATGGTGCCGTTGCCCGTCTCAGTTCCGTGGCCATGGTGATGGGGCGTCGAGGTGGTGACCGTGAGTTTCTGCGGGAACTGAAGTGCGACCTTCGTCGGACCACCAATATTGAGGGTCGCAGTTCCAATGGCTACATAACCCTCGTACTGGGTCCCGAATGTCCGACTGGGCAGGATCTCGAACGTCCCGCGACGGTTCGTGATGGGGACCGTGAAGTAGTAGGTCGCATCGACCAGGCCGTTGTCGCTCGACGCGTACGGGTTGTTGGCCTGGTTGATTGGGTCGATTCGCGTCGGGACGTAGCTACGGCCCGGAGCCGTCACGTAGCGAAGGGCCGAGGCGGGAAGCGGCGTCATGGTAGAGAAGAAGTCGCCCGGGCCGAGAGTGGCATTGTCAAAGTGCACGGGACCGCAGCTCATATGCACCGTGAGGTAGATCTCGCCCTTCGGTGGGGAACTCGAGTGAGCGCTCGGATCATCGGTTGTCAGGGTTGCGTCGAGCACCCTGAGCACTGCCGGCAGGTCAGTTCGGTTGAGAGGGTCCGTGACGGTGATTCGAAAGCTCTCGTCGATCTGATCGGTCGCGGTCTTCTTGATCGTGCTGGCGCTGGCTTTCGCGACCGCTCCGAGTGTCATGGCGACTCCAACAAGTGCGATAATGACCGGACGCGATTGCTCGGGAATCACACTCCCACGTTCCTCATTGAGTTGAGCAGACGGGCGAGTTCGGCCAGCCCAGAGTTGCAATTGGTCACAATGGCGAATCTCTCAGTAGATGCTCGATCCCCCAAAGGTCGCGGCGACACTCGATGCGAAGATAGCTTTCAGGCCCCAACTGTCCATTTCAGTGACGGGAACGATTCCAGGTGCGGGTGGGGGGGCGAGGGTCGAGCATGAGTAGTTCCGTTTTCCCCGTCCAGTCCATACCCCTGCCCCAATTGGTGTCGCCAGAAGAAGCAGGCCAATACCTTGGCGTCAGTGCTTACACGGTGCGAGATCGACTTAAGCGGGGCGAAATTCCTGGCCGCAAACATGGAGCGCGATGGCTCATCAGAGTCGTCGACTTGCTTCAATACGTCGAGCCCAATAACGTCAGTTAATTGACTGTTGCCCCGGCGATTTGACTATGTCGGCGAGGACCCCAGCGGCCGCCTTCTGCCTCTCCGCAGAGGCGTGAGCGTAAACCCTCAGCGTGAGTGACGGGTCAGCGTGTCCCAACATATCGGCCGTATCTCGCGGAGAGACTCCAGCAGCGAGCAATTCGGTAGCGGCAAAATGACGCAGCGAATGTAGATGGATTGAACCCATACCTAGTCGTTTGGCGACCTGTCGAACTTCTCTGGAAATGGAATCAAGATTCACCGTGTTCGAACCGTCGGGTGAGGAAGAGAAGATAAATCCATTCGGCACCAACTCCACGTCCCACTCGGAGGCTTGGGCTTCACAGCGGGCGCGCCAATACGCCAGCCAATCCTGAACGGTCTGGTCAAGGTGGACTATGCGTTCTCGACCTGACTTTGTTGACTTAAGGCCATCTCCGGTCTTCACCTTGAATGCGCTGTGGCCAATGTTCAAAAGGCCGTTTTGGAATGAACTCCAACGAAGTGCAGCTATTTCACCTCGACGGCAACCCGTAACTGCCGCTAGAAATACGAACGCGCCAAGGGTCTCATCCTTCTGTTGACAGGCCGCAATAAGTTCACGGGCCTGCTCCGGAGTTGGGGAAACGACTCGGAGGGGGGTTGTTTCAGGGAGTGTTGCTTGCGCCGCAGGATTCTTGTCGAGCCAACCCCACCGAACCGCTTGGTTGAGCGTCGCGGAGATGACGTTGTGGAGGTTTCTGACGGTTCGCGGGCTCAATCCATCGCGAGAGCACTTGCTGTAGAGCGAATCAAGTTGGTGTGGGGTGAGCTTCCCGATCTTGATGTTGCCAATGCTGTTTTTGATGTGGTGGTCGACGAGGCTTTGATATCCGTTGAGCGTTGTTGGCGATCTACCCCTGCTCGATTGAAAAACCATCCACTCCGCCAGTAGTTGGTTGAGCGTGACGGACGCTCCCGTGACTGCATCGGCACCAGCCTCCAAAAGAAGTTTCCGGGCCTTCGCTTGGGCGGCCTTCTCACTCTTGGCCTCAATAGTCACTCCTTGGCGGAGAAGTTTTCCGGAGATGGGATCCACACCTACGACATACCTGAACAGCCACCGCCCGCTTCCCACAGGACGCTCGACGAGTGAGCCTGTACCATATGTGCGCCGCGAAGCCATAGTTGCACCGTATCAAAATATGGAACAAATATGGAACAAGAGGCCGTATTGATGATGAAAACCCAATTAGCTCCCGTAGCTCAGAGGATAGAGCATCGGTTTCCTAAACCGTGTGCGCA
>PLER01000007.1:149-4328 GCA_003136495.1 Acidimicrobiaceae bacterium | reverse complement strand
CTCCAGTTCGTTCTGGCGTGGGCCTTGGCTCACTACGGACTCGTCGTGCTCGGCGCGTGCAGTTGGTGGGTGTGGAGCCTGTGGCAGGGACACCGCCGTGCGTAGTGTCCCGCTCTCATCTGGACGCCGCCCCTGGGGGAGTCTTCTCCTCTGGGGGTGGCGCCTCGAGATCGCCCTCACGATCTCCTCACTCATTGTCCTTGCGTTCTCGGAAGAGTTGGGAACGGGAGGCCCCGCAATCGTCCTAGCGCTCGCAGCGCTGGTGATGAAAGTCCGACCGGATCTCCGTAAAGATCTCGCTCGCCACATGCTGGAGAATCGCCACGAGCGCTGGATCCACGGTGCCTTCTGGCACTGCGCGATTGTCGGACGAAATGGTGATGTCCCTCGGGTCAATCGATCAGCTCCACTGCCCGTCGGTCGTCGTTACTTGATCTCCCTTCCCCCCGGTCTCTACGGTGAAGCGCTGGCGAACCGGTGCCCCGAGTTGGCAGCCACCCTCGGTGTCCGAGAGGTCCGTGTCAAGGCCCTCCCTCAGAGCGCTCGATACATCGAACTAGCGGTTATCTGGTCGAATCCCTTTCCCCAGAGCATCGCCTCTCCGCTGCTTCGACAACGCCACACATCACTCTGGCAGCCGCTCTTTCTCGGGGTCGGACAAGACGGTCTGCCAGTGTCAATTGGCCTTCCTGAGCACAACTTGTTGATCGGTGGCGAGCCCGGGTCCGGCAAATCTGTCGCCCTTTCCACGATCGTAGGAGCGTGCGCTCTCGATCCCTCGGTTCATCTGACGCTGCTTGACGGCAAGCAGGTCGAGCTCGCGGCGTGGTCGCTCGTCGCTGACGACTTCGTTGGCTCGGACCTAGATGAAGCAGTCGAGGCCCTGGAGGGACTCCGTGACGTCATGGACGAGCGCTACGCCACGTTGATGGCCACTCGCCGCCGCAAAGTTGGGGAACGCGATCCTGAGGGACTTCACGTTCTTGTCATTGACGAGCTGGCCTTCTACCTCCGGGGTGGCAAGAAGGAGACCCGCGAGCGATTCGCCGAACTCCTCCGAGACCTCGTGTCACGAGGCCGCGCCGCCGGCATCATCGTGGTCGCGGCCACCCAGAAACCCAGTCACGACATCGTGCCGACGTGGATCCGAGACCTCTTTTCGTTTCGCCTCGCGATGCGGTGCACGAGCTCGGACGCCTCGGACACCATTCTCGGCCAAGGGTGGGCTCACCAGGGCTACTCGGCCGCGTCCATTGATCCGACCTTGCGGGGAGTTGGCTACCTCCTCGCCGAAGGCGGTACACCGGTTCTGCTCATGACGCCCTACCTCAGTGACGACGATGTCGACGAACTGGCGCTTCGGTCCTTTGAGCAGAGGGGTGGCGTATGAACGCCGAGGAACGATCCCGACTCCTCTTCGAGGTTCACCAAGCCGGCAACTGCTCGCACCCAGTCCGCCTCCGAGGCGAAATGGTGAATCTCGCTACAGGGGAGGTGAGCGATAACGTCCTGCGCGTCGCGTGCAAGGACCGGCGACGCATCGTGTGTCCGTCCTGTTCGTACCTCTACAAGGCCGACGCCTGGATCCTGGTCGCGAGTGGGCTCCTAGGCGGCAAGGGAACCCCTGAGTCGGTTAAGACTCATCCCCGCTTGTTCGTGACGTTGACCGCGCCCTCGTTCGGTTCGGTGCACACGATCACCCCGAGCGGAGGTTGCGTCAGCAGAATGCGGTCAGGCTCACCATCGCCCTGTCCTCACGGACGATCGCTGATCTGTCGCAAACGGCACGAAGGGAGCGATCCGATGCTCGGACGTCCTCTTTGTGCTCGATGCTTCGACTTCGAAGGGGCGGTGCTGTGGAACGCGCACGTATCGCGCCTCTGGAACAACACGGTCCAGTTGATTCGCCGGTCCCTCGCGGACGTCGGTGGAGTGGTCCAGTCAAAACTCAGCACCGTCGCGCAACTGAACTACCTCAAGGTCGCCGAAGTCCAACGTCGCGGCCTCGTGCACGTCCACAGTGTCGTGCGGGTGGACGGACCTGAGTCGATCGACGTCGACCCACCCTCGTGGGTGACCACCGAAACGTTGGCGAAGGTGATTCGCGAGAGTGTGGCGGACGCGCGGGCCCTGCGACTGGACGGGGCAACGGTGCGCTGGGGGAGCGTCCTTGACATTCGTGACCTGGCGCTCACCTCCGACGACGCTACGAAGGTCGCGTCCTACGTCGCGAAGTACTCGACCAAGACGACCGACGGTTCGAAGGAACTCGCTCGGCGCTTTCACTCCCGCCGGCAGATCGTGGGCCTGCTCGACGACCGTCACTATCGGGGCCTCGCGCTCGCCGCCTGGGACCTCGCGGAGCGCCCGGCGTTCGCTGCACTCCACCTGCGGGACCACGCCCACGCCTTCGGCTTCACGGGTCAACTCATCACAAAGTCCCGGCAGTACTCGACGACCTTCGCGGCGCTGCGCTCCACGCGGGCTCAGTACATGGCGGGCCAACGAGAGTCCGACCCCGTCGAGGGCACGTTCCACTTCGAGGGTCGCGGCTACGACGACCCGCGCGCGACGCAGCTCGCTGAAGTGTTGTTCACGATTCACCAAGAGCTTCGCCAAGAAGCCTTAGCGGCACGACTGAGCTCGAACGAGGTACCGGAACCGTGACCGCTTTCACGTGCACTCGTCGTCATGATCTCACTGGTGATGTCATAACGGGCGCGATTCTCCAACCTTCTCCTCACCGAAAATCCCGCAATTGCAAGGGTTATGAGTTCATATGACGATCTCTAGGTGCGAATTCGTGAATTCATATTGGTCCACTTCCGACATGAACGAAACCACCTCACTCACGTCCCTGCTCACCCACGACCTGGAGGTCAGATCTCGTGGCGCCACCGGCCGAGCGCTGCTCGACGCCCTCGAGCTCTACTGTGTTGACCTCCTGGGGCAACCTGGTCCCCTGGAGTTCGCGCTGGCACTGCGCTCCGAAGCGTTGCCGTTGCGGGATCGTCTCGAGGAACTTCTCGAATGGACCGCGGCCGAACCGAGGTTCCAACTCGTGGCCCTTGTTGCTCTAGCTCCTGAATTGGACAGAATCGCTCGTCGGCTCGGTCGGGGTTCTCCGAGCGACGACACTGTCTCCGAAGTCCTCGCCCAGGCGACCGAGGCGCTTTGGTGGACCCATGAGTTCGTGGACGGTGAGCGCCGAGACTTCGTCATGCGTCACGTTCGAACTCGGACCCGTGGCGAGCAGCGGCGAATGGCCCGTCACAACGTCAGGACCGTCCCGCTCCCCGCGAACTTTGACTTCGCCAAAGTCGAGCCAGCGCAACTGGTCTCCCTGGACCTTGATGGAGCCGTTCGACGGGGCATCATCACTGATGTCGAACGCCGACTCATCGAGACGACCCGCGGCGGTGAGTGCACGCTGCGTCAGTTCGCCGTCGAGCATGCGGAGCATCACTGGGCGCTCTACAAGCGACGGGCGAGAGCGGAGCGTCGTCTTCAGACCGTCTTCGGAGTCGAGGTGGTGCGGTGAGTTGCTTACCCGTGTTCTCTAGCTCTCAGCGCCATCACGTGGTCGCTTTCGAGCACGGTCCCGGCCGCCTTCCAATGCAGCTCGAGCAGGCTCGCGTCCTTGCCCTCGAGGAGAACGTCGGTGAGGTCCTCCCACAACGTCAACGAGCACGGATCGCAGAGGAGCCCTTGTCGCAGTGCCCACTCGGCGCCACTGAGGTCGCCGGCGAGAACGAGGTCCTTCGAGAGAGCGTGCGCCAGAGCGGTGACGGCTTCGGTGATCTTGTAGACGACCGACGTGGAGAAGGCCCACGTGAAGTATCGAGACGTGTCGGCGGTGAAGGGGACTCCGCGGACGAGGGCGAGAGCCTGACGTTTCAGTGGCAGTGCCGCTGGTTTCGTGACACCCTGGCTTTGGGCGATGAGACCCTCGAACTCACTCCAGTCGGTTGCGACGTCAACGAGCTGGTAGCCCGGCTTTCCCGAGGCGGTCGGTAGTTGACGCTCGCCAACAACCTTCCGTGCGTCAGCCATGTAGTTGCGCATGGCCGGCCGTTTGATGTCCGTCCCGTTCTCGGTGAGAGGCCATATGGCGGTCTGGATCTCCTCCAAGGAGTGGGGCCGGTCGTTATTCATAGCGAGGTAGGCGACGATGGCCCG
>PLER01000007.1:0-134 GCA_003136495.1 Acidimicrobiaceae bacterium | reverse complement strand
GTGGTGCTCGGAACATCGACCACACTGACCGGAGACGTCGCTTCACCACGTTGCGTCGGTGCTTCTCGCACCACGAAGATGGGCTGCACCTGACGAGCACGCCGCCGACGCGAACGACGTCGAGCGAGATAGAA
>PLER01000001.1:2273-4012 GCA_003136495.1 Acidimicrobiaceae bacterium | reverse complement strand
TCCACCCCCTTGGCGCAACCATAGACATCTAGGAAGGGTCAATCAATGGTTACCTCTATCGTCGTCCAAAAATATCGCATCGTCGAACACGTTCGCTCTCACGCGAGGGCGGCTGACCCGATGCACCGTGATGACGTAGGAGGCGACGCAACGGCGCCGAGCACCACGAGAACTTAGAGCGCCGGGTACTCGCTCACGCGGAACGGTTCGCGCTCGAGAAACGTCTCGACGACGTCAGCCAAGCGCTCGGCGGCGCCGGAGAGTTGGAGGTCGTGACCCTCGGGTAACACGATCAACGTGGCGTCGGGAATTCGTCCCGCCAAGAGTCGACTGTTGGCGACCGGGGTGACGTTGTCGTCGCGGCCACAGACGACCAACGTCGGGGCCTCAATGGCCCCTAAGAAGGGAATGCTCGACCACGTCGAGAAGGCCACCGTTCTCCAGAGCGTTGAGAGGGCGTTCGCCTTCGCCATTCCGCGCGCGAGCAACGCCACGCTGTCACTCGGGTCCGCCAGTGGCAGCGTCGAACCTACGCCGCAGGACGTCGCCACCAGGATGAGGCGACGAAGTCGCTCGGGGTGGCTCGCGGCGAACTGCTGCGCGACGGCTCCACCGTGTGAGTACCCGAGGACGTCGGCACGTTCGATNNTCACCGAGCGCCGCCACGAAGAGGTCCCAACTGGTCACGGGTCGAGTCAATCCGTTAATGAGCAGCAGCGGCTCTCCCTCGCCCTCAACTCGTACGTGGACCTGGTGGCCCCTCACCTGGAGGGAGAGGTCCTGTCTCGTCTGGGTGGGAACACTCACGCGCGCACCCGTACGTAGGTGCCGGGAGCGGCGTCGAGGACGGGGTAGGCCTCGCTACCGAGGTGATCGGGGGCCGGTACCTGGTCGCCACCGCGCTCGTCGATCCACTCGGCCCAGTCGTTCCACCAGGTGTCGTTCACTAGCTTCGCGTCGCTCTTCCAGAGATCGGGATCCTCGGGGTGCTCGTCGTTCGTCCAGAACCGGGGCTTGGGCCCGGGCGGATTCACAACGCCGGCAATGTGCCCGGCGCTCGAGAGCACGAACCGGTTGGGACCGGAGAAGATGGTCGCGGTCTTGTACCCCATTCGCCACGGCACGATGTGATCGTTGATCGCCGAGACGACGTAGGTGTCGACCTTGACGTCCTTGGGGTAGAGCCGATGCCCGTCGACTTCGAACTCACCCTTCGCGAAGCGGTTCTCCAAGTAGCACGACCTCAGGTACTCCGAGTGCATCTTGGCCGGCATGCGCGTGCCGTCTGCGTTCCACGCCAACAGGTCAAAGGCCGGGGGCTGCTTGCCCTGGAGCCAGTTGTTCCCGACGTACTGAAAAATGAGGTCGTTGGCCCGCAGCGCGTCAAAGACATGGCTCATCTCGTCGGCCCCTAAGAACCCGTCTTTGGCCATCTGGTGCTCGAGGCCCGCGATGGTCGCCTCGTCGGTGAAGAGTCCCAGTACGCCCGGTTCCGAGAAGTCTGTCGCGGTGTTGAGAAAGGTAGCCGACTTGACCGGGTTGTCACCGACCGCCGCCTGGTAGGCCAGGCCGATCGCACTCATCGTGCCACCGAGGCACAGTGAAACCATGTTGACGTCCGCAGACCGGGTTACTTCACGAATCACGCGCATCGCCTCGAAGGTGCCGAGGCGAAGGTAGTCCTCAAATCCCAGGTCGCGCATCGAGGAGTCGGGGTTTCGGTAACTGATGGTGAAACA
>PLER01000001.1:0-2243 GCA_003136495.1 Acidimicrobiaceae bacterium | reverse complement strand
GACCGACCCGGGGGTCGCCGCCATGTTGCGGCCCAATTCGAAGCCGGACGTGTCAACTTGGCTCGGCCAACCGCCCTTGTGCTCGAGGTCGTGCAGCATGTTCCTCGCGCCGCGGACCAGGCTCTCGCCGCCGGTGGTGAAGGCCTCGCGCAGGGCGGCCGGGTTGCCGAGCAAGGTGTTCGTCGGCGCCATGGCGTCCAGGATGAACTTCGCCGCGAAACGAGCCTTGGTGTCGTACTCGGCTTCGAGGTTCGCGGCGTCTAAGAGTTCGTTGACGTACTGGCAACTGAGCAGGTACTCCTGCTCCAAGAGGAAGTACAGCGGATTCTTCTCATAGACCGGATCGGCGAAACGCGAGTCATCACTGGAGGGTGACATCGGTGCAGCGGGCGTGGCGCCGGTGGCACACTCGATCGTCGCCCGCACCGCGGCGTCGAGCCCGATGCCCAGACGCGACGTCGCGGCGGCCACGTCGGCGGGCTTCGCCAGTAACGCGACCTGGGCCGCCTTCAGCGATCCGATGAAGGAGACCGGGTCCGCTTTGGTCACGAGTTCGTTGAAGAACTCCTGCTGGGTGGCGTGCAGGCGTTGGACGAAGGAGAGGAGTTCCGTCGCCGAGGGCACCGCGTCCGGTGCGGTTGGCACGGCCATCTCGGTCAGTTTGCTCATAACCTCGTTGGCCCCGTCGAACCAGGCGCTGACGAACTGCATGGTCACGTCCTGGGTCAGTTGAAGAGCACTCAGGAGTTGTCCCGCCAGTGACGAGCCCGGGTCGGTTGACGTCGGCCCTTCGCTGTGCTCTTCGACCATGGCGCACTTCCTGTTGGGCGATGCCGGGCGGCGTCTAGCGACAGCGTAGTGACGCCCTGCTTGGCATGTCAAGCAGGGCGGTGGCGATCCACGGCGCGAATCGACGCCACTCCTGCGAGAAAAGTCCACCCTGACCTGGGGTGACGAGGACGGCGCGTTGAGAGCTTCGCACTCAACGGTCGGCGAGTACGCGGAGGCGGTCCTCACTCCTCGTCGCGGTTGGCCTCCACGTAGCTGCGATACACCGCCAATAACGCCAGGCGCTGGGCTTCACTAAGGCGCTGATCAGCGCGAATGGCGCTTTCAGTCGCCTCGTCGCCGAACTTTTCGCTGCCGGTAATCAGACCGGCCTGTTCGAAGAGGATCTCGGCCGAGACGTTGAGAGCATCGGCGATGGATTTGAGGACGCGAATGGAGGGCTCGTGGAGCCCACGCTCGACCTGACTGAGGTAGGGGTTGGAGATCTCGGTCATCGACGAGAGCTGGCGCAGCGACAGGTTGGCAAACTGTCGCTGCGTGCGGATGAATCCGCCCAGCATCCGTCGACGTTCTTCTTCCGCGTTCATCGTGGGCTCGTCCGTGTCCTGCATCGTAACTGACACCGTCGGCGAGCCCAGGGAAACCCCTAGGCCAACGTGCTGACTAACTCGAGAGCGAAAGCGCGCTGGGCGGCGAGCAACTCGGTGGTGAAGTCGAAGGCGAAGCTCGTCAGCGCCGCGGTGCTCGGGAGTTCCGGAGCACCGGGAATCGCGGGGAACTCGGCGACCGGGAACGTGGCCGCGACCTTCGCCCAGGTCTGGGCGGCGTCGAGGGAGAACTGCTGGTACTGCTTCAGCGCGGTGATCATCTGCTCGCTGAGCTTGACGGCGATCTCGGGTATCTCCGTCGTGGGCTTGGTCTTGGTGGCAACCATGGGGGGTCCTATTCTCACGATGTGATCGAGGATTCGGTCACCTGCACACTTTACACCCCAACTGCTTGATATGTCAAGCGATTTTCAACAAGCTACATCGCCCCTGGTGAAGCGGCCCTCAGTCCTCTTTTTTCTCGTGGCCTGGGAGCACGTCGATGAGCCGCTTGACGAAGTCCTGCTCGGCGACCATCATCTCCTTCGCGAAGGCGAAGAACTGATCGGACAGCTCACTGGGCGTCGGTAGCGAGTCGAGGTGGGGAAGTTTGGGCATGTCGGGGAGCGACGGCGCGAGTTTCTTGACGCTCTCTGACCACGCACTGACAACCTTGAGCGTCGCTTCCTGGGAGCGCTTCATCGCCGCCAGAAGTTCTTGCTGCACGCTCGCCTCGTGGGCGGCTCCGTCGGTCGCTGCGTCGCTCGGCGCGTCGGTGGATTCGGCCGCGGCCTTTTTCCCGGCGCCCTTGGCGCTCTCTGCTGGCATGGTGGACTCCTTCTACCGTCGACGTGAACCGGCGTGTCA
>PLER01000032.1 GCA_003136495.1 Acidimicrobiaceae bacterium | reverse complement strand
CCGCCCGCCGTGTCGGCGTTGTAGGAGAGCAGTTGGCGGACCTTGGCCTGTTGTTCGTTGGGCAGCAGTTCCAGGATCGGTAGGCGGCGCTCTTGTTCGATCTCGGTGATCAGGTCGGCAGCATTGTCCGGCTCCATACGCGAGAGCAGACGTGCGGCTTCGGCGTCGCTGCGCGACTCGAGGAACTCCAACTGGTGCGTGGTGTCGAGTTCTTCAAAGACGTCGGCTTCGAGTTCGCGGTCGAGGCCCACCGCTTCGATGATCTCTTCGCCCTCTTCGTGGCTGGCCTGTTCCACCAAGTCGGCAATCTGGGCGGGGTGCAGCTTCGCGAGCTTGCGGTAGGGAATGCGCAGCCGCGCCGAGGGTACGTGCGACACGAATGGTTCGATGGACGCGAAGTCCACGATCGAATCCGACTGCACGTGCGAACCGATCTTGTGGCCGAGGACTCGTCGCAGGAACGAGCGGCGACCGGGGTCGACGCCCACGACCGCCCAACGACCCTCGCTCTGGGCGATCTCGATCTCGTTAGCGATAATGATGCGTCCCCGCACCAGGTTGATGAGGTGGCGGGCGAGGAGGTCTTCGGCGAGCAACATCTCACCGGGCCGACGCTCGAACTTTCGCAGGTCCACGCGACGACCCTCGAACGTCATGCGGCCCTGGGCGAGTCCGCCGATCTTCTTGATTGAGACAAAGAGGTCACGACCCTCGATGCGAATCACCACTCCGACGATGGGCGGGTGCGAGTCGTCGCCGAGCCGCGCGACCAAGTCCTGGACGCGTCCAATCCGGTCACCGTCCGTGTCATAGATCGGACGGCGCAGGAACGTAGAGAGGTGGAGAATTTCAGTCACGGCAAGCCTTTGGGACCATCTCAGGCTACCGCCTCGTCCCCGAGCGCTCCACTTCGAAGGTGAAGCGTGCGCGACGGCCGGGTGAAGTTTTGGATCTAGTGCGTCACGGGTACGAAGTGCGAGAGCGCGCCCGCGACGAAGTCGACGTCGTCGTCGCTCACCCCGACGTGGGTCACAAACCGCGCCCGCGTGGGGGCGACCGTCGAACCCTCGACGCCACGGTTCGCGAGTTCCTCGACGATCTGGCGAGCTTGGGGATGATTGAAGGCGACGATGTTCGTGCGACACGAGTCCGGGTCGTAGCCCGATTCGGGGAAGGCGGCGGCGAACATTTCGGCCAGCTGTTGCGCGTGGTCGTGGTCTTCCTGTAAGCGATCGACCATCGTGTCGAGCGCCACCAATCCCGCCGCCGCCAAGATCCCCGCTTGGCGCATGGTCCCGCCGAGACGTTTGCGCTCGATGCGAGCTCGATCGATCAACGGCGCCGACGCCGCGAGGAGCGAGCCGACGGGCGCGCACAGTCCCTTCGAAAGACAGGCCATCACCGTCGTGGCCGGCTCGGCGAAGTCGCTGGCGCTGGTGCCCGTCGCAACCACCGCGTTGAACAGTCGGGCACCGTCGAGGTGGAGGGGACGCTCGCCGATCGCGGCACGAAGTCGTCGAAGGTCCTCGACGTCCCAGGGCACACCGCCGGCGAACATGTGCGTGTTCTCTACCGCCACCGCGCCGACGTGGGGCTGGTGGTCGTCTTCGGCGTCGATCACTTCGAGCACGTCGGAGAGCGTGAGGGTGCCACGTCGGTCGTCGACCGTGGCGAACTGTACGCCCGCGTTGCGCGCGGCCGCGCCCATCTCGAAGCCGACCAGGTGTTGGGTTCGACCGGCGACGAGGAGATCACCGGGCGCGGCGAGAATGCGCAGCGCTATCTGGTTCGCCATGACACCCGACGGGACGAACATCGCGGCGTCCTTACCGACGAACTGCGCGAATCGAGCCTCGAGCGCGTTGACCGTGGGGTCTTCGCCGTAGCCGTCGTCGCCCACGGGGGCGGCCGCCATCGCCTCTCGCATCGCCGCAGTGGGCTGGGTGAGGGTGTCGCTGCGCAGGTCGACGCGCCGGGTCATGGCAGAAGGCTACCGGCTCTCTAAACTTCAGCCATGAGCCACCGCCTCCCTGAAGACCTTCCCGGGCGTCCGAATGTCCACGACTTACTCGGTGTTGAGGTGGTGGAAGTCACCCCCGAGCGCGTCGTGCTCTCCGTCGAAGTCGGCCCCAAGGTGCACCAGCCCTACGGCATCCTCCACGGCGGGGTGTCGGCACTCCTCGCCGAAGGAGCGGCGTCCATCGGCGGGGCGATCAACGTACGTCCGGACCAGATCGTGGTCGGCACCGAACTCAACTGCTCGCACCTACGTTCCATGACCACGGGCACCTTGAGCGCCACGGCGACGCCGATTCGCCTCGGTCGCAGCGTCCACGTCTGGGCGATCGACCTCCGAGACCAGGACCAGCGCCAAATCTGCGTGGCGCGCTGTACGTTGCAGGTTTTGGCGGCCCCCGCCCCCGCGGAGGCGACCACGTAGACTTTTCTCACGGCTAGCCAACGAAGGGGCTGACACATGGGCGCTCGATTTATTGGTTGGGGTACCGCAGTTCCTGACCGAATTGTCACCAACGACGAACTATCGCTGACGCTGCCCACGTCAGACGAGTGGATCGTCGAGCGAACCGGCATCCACGAACGCCGCATCGGTGGCACCGTGACCAGCCTCGGCGTCGAAGCCGGCAACAAAGCACTCCTCGACGCGGGCGTCGAAGCGAAGGACATTGATTTCTTGGTGCTGGCCACGAGCGCGGCCGATCGCATCACGCCCGCGACCTCGGCCATGATCGCCCACCAGATGGGACTCAGCTGCCCCGCGATGGACGTGAACGCCGCGTGCAGCGGATTCATGTACGCCGTTCGTACCGCGCAGGGCCTGCTCGAGACGGGCAACAAGCGCGTGCTGGTCATTGGCTCGGAGCACCTGTCGGCCTTCGTCGACTGGAGCGACCGCAACATGGCGGTGATCCTCGCCGACGGCGCTGGCGCCGCGGTTCTCGAGTACGACCCGACCGAGAACGACATCATCTCCTTCGTCCTGGGCACCGAGGGCGGCGACTCTGAGTTGCTGACCTGCGAGCACGGGGGTTACTTCTGGATGGACGGCAAGGAGATCTTCCGACGCGCCGTGCGCGCGGTCGTCGACTCCTCGGAAAAGGCGATGGCGCTGGCGGGCATCACGTCGGCGGAGCTCAGCCTGGTCATCCCCCATCAGGCCAATATCCGTATTATTCAGGCCGCCTGTCAGCGCCTCAACATTGAGATGGACCGCGCGGTCGTGGTCATTGACCGCTACGGAAACACCTCAAGCGCCTCTATTCCCTTGGCTTTTGCCGACGCCCGGGACAACGATCGGGTCCACAAAGGTGACTACGCATTACTCACTGGCTTTGGGGCGGGTATGACGTGGGCCTCGGCCATCGTAAAGTGGTCTAAATGAGCGGTCCTTCTCTCGTCATCTTGGCCGCGGGCCGCGCTCGTCGCTACGGCGGCGTCAAGCAACTCGCGCCGGTCGGTCTCCACGGTGAGGGCGTCATCGATCTCATCGCCTCTGACGCCTACGCCGCCGGTTTCGACGACATCGTCATCGTGATCAACCCCGAGACGGGACCGGAGATCCAAGAGCACGTCGCCACCCACTGGCCCCAGGGGCGACGCGTCTCCTTCGTGCACCAACTCAATCTGCGCGGGACCGTCGACGCGGTCTTATCGGCCGAAAGCGTCCTCGACGTGACTCGACCCTTTGGCGTGTCGAACGCCGATGACCTCTACGGCCGCGAGTCGTTCCTGCACTTGGGCCATCACCTCTCCACCAGTGCCAACAACTGCCTGGTCGGTTTCGAACTCGAACGCGCGCTCGTCGGTGAACTCCCCGTCTCGCGCGGGACGTGCATGGTGGTCAACGGTCATCTGACCGAAATCGTCGAACGTCGCAACGTCTCGGCGACGCTGGAGGGATACGTGGCGGACGACGGGCTCGAACCCGCCGTGCTCCACCCCCACACGACCGTGTCGATGAACCTCTGGGGATTTCAACCGAGCATCCTCCCCCTCATGCGCCAAGCCATCGTCGAGCACGACTTCGCCGCTGAGAAAGAGATACAACTCTCGACGTTCGTTGGCCAGATCCTGCACCGTACGCCGCTGCGCTTTGACGTGATGAAGACGAAGTCACGCTGCATCGGGGTCACCCACGCCGACGACTTGCCGCTCGCACAAATTCTGGTGCGCGAGGAGATCGAGGCGGGCGACCGTCCCGAGTTCGCCTTCGTAGACTGAGCCGAGTCGCCTTGCGTGATCCGCTCCATCGGTCGCGCCAAATTGGTCCAACGAAATCAAGGAACCAGTTAGTTTCGCTCCTTTCGACCCTCGGTGCGACGATCGCGGCAATGTTCATTGTTGGGGCGCTCTTGCTGGTCGTGTCTCCGTCGCCCAGTTCAGGAAGCGTTCCCCGGTGCGCAGACGTCCAACTGACGGCGGCGGCAGAGTCGTGGATTGGAGCCGGCGGTAGTGACGGCTTCACTGTTCAGATCGCGAACCAGTCTGCGAAGTCATGTTCCCTCGGGGGCTTCGCGAAACTTGAGTTCTTTAACACGAAGAGCAAGAGGATTCGCGCGACGGTGTTGCACGTTGGCTCGATGCAGTACGCCACCGTGAAGCCGAAGGACTTCGTCCTGACACCCGAAACCGTTGCGTCCTTCGCCGTGAGTTACACCGGCGAGTACAACCCAAAGAGCGACTCGCCCGGAGAATGCGTAGCGCGCTCCATGAGTCTGGTGCTCCCGACCGTGCATCCCCAGTACTACGGGACGTTCTATGTCCCCACGGACCTCGACCTCTGTGATTCGGATTGGACCGTTGGACTGACGCCACTCGAATTCGGTGCTCGGGTAAGAGGTCCCTAACTGGTGTTCTCGTCAGCACCAGGTACGTGAGGTAGGGACCCTCTCCCCCTCGCTCAGAGAAGGGCCTTCTCCCAAACCGCACGACGCTGCGCGGCGTAGAGTGCGTTCGCTCGCCAAGCCTCCCCGTGGCCCTCACTCCAGAGCGTGGCCCACGGCTCGATGTCGTGTTCGTGCGCACGTTCTAGAAACTCGCTCATCGAGTGAATTCTTGGCCAAATCATTTCGATGAGTGCCACTCGCTCGGTCGTCTCCAGTGAGTAGCCGTCCACCAGGGCCGCGAGCCGACGCCCGGCGGTCTCATCGCCGAGCAGCGCGTCGGGACCCATCGGCACGAAGCCGTGCGCCGCGTACGCCAGGTCCCACAGGCGCGAGCCCGGACCGGCCCCGTCCCAATCGATGAACGTCAGCGTCGTCGTCGTGCGTACGAGGTTCCACGGCGCGAGGTCGTGGTGGCAAATGATCTCGGGCGCGTCGGGAGCAATGAGCACGTTCCATATCGCGTCGTCCGGCGGGACGAAGGTGCGGACGGCGTCGTGGAACTCTCGTATCCGGGTGCCGACCTCGCGTACTCGAGCGAACCCGAGGTCCATCGGACTGGGGTCGACGAACCCTTCGACGTAGGAGAGCACTTGACGTCCCTGCTCGTCGTAACCCAGTGCTCGAGGCGAAGCCTCGTAACCGACGGATTCGAGGTGCAACAGGAGCGCGTCAATGCTCGCCGACCACGGCATCGCCGATCGCCGCACCGTGTCGCCCACTCGAACAACGTCGGCGCTCGAGTTGCCCCCTCTGAGAGGTTGCTCAGGCGGGTCGCGGTCCATAGTGGTACTCAGAGTACGGCGTCATTGGCGTCGGTCCCGGGAGAT
>PLER01000014.1:186-4629 GCA_003136495.1 Acidimicrobiaceae bacterium | reverse complement strand
GATGCGACGATTTCTTCGACGAGACTCTGGCGACTCTGCTTTGTTTTTCCTTTGGACAACTCCACACCAACCTTGAGTTCGGCCACCGTAATGGCCGCTACCGCGACGTCATCGTCGTCGTCGATGAGCTTGTCGAGATAGGAGTCTGATCTCTCAGCATCTATCAGAAACGTCGTGTCGAGGAGCAACCTACTCAGAATCGATCCTTCGAAACAACGGACTCTCGCACTTCACGAATCACGCGTATCCATTGACCGTCGCCGGGATGTCTCTTCAATAGCGACTTGACGTCGGAGCCGCGCCCTTTCGCCACCGGTTCGATTTGGGCAATCACTCGTCCTCGACGTGCGATGCGAATCCGTTCGCCCTTGTGCTCGACTGCATCGAGCAACTCGGCGAAGTTCCTCGCTGCCTCAGTAGCGCTAATTTCAGTCACTAAATCAGATTATCAGATTTTAGTGTCGGAGACCCGTCACCCCAGGTTTGATACCACCCACTGGTGGCTCCGGGCAGAATGGTCACGTTCCAACCGTCCGCCGCCTCCTTTACGGCTAGGCGTCCCGTCGATGACCAAGTGTGACGACCAAGATGAGAAGCACTCCGCCATTGGTTGTGTAAATGGTTCGGTAGTCACCGACTCGAAGTCGGTAACCGGGGCGTCCACGCAGTGGGCGTGACGCCGGCGGGCGGGGATCTCCGGCGAGGAGCGCAATCGCACCTTGGATCCGAGGTTGAACCGATCGGCCCGAGGAAGCCGGTGACCTGGCCGGGCTTCACCTCGAAGGAGAGGTCATTGACGGCCCGCTTCTCTCTCTAGTGCTTCGTGACACCATTGACTTCGATCACAATCTGATCTCCTACTCGTCATGGACTCTTTCAGCGGCATTGACGGTCGGCGGCCTGCCACCCGCCTGGCGAGGGCCGGCTGCGCGCGAGGGGTGATCAGGATCGAGACTGAGCGAAACCTTCCGGTGTCGCGTCAGTGAGCGCTTTGCGCAGATCGTCAGCGTCGAAATCAGCGCCGTATGCCGGATTGCCCTGCTGCTGGCGCCACGAGTCGTCGAGACCGCCACCGTCAACCGGGTCGAACCCCAACGCGTCCACGAGGTCCATGACGACGGTCTTGGCTTCGGCGTCATCCCCAGCAACAGGCAGGGCGATTCGCCCGATGGTCCCCTGAGGCTTTCCGTACTCGAGGAGGTGCCGTGCTTCGATGGTGTTGAACGCCTTGACGACGCTCACTCCGATCTGCTCCTCCACCCAACGGCTATCGGTCATCCCCGCCTCGATCTCTTCGATACGGCCATCGCGCTCCTTCGAGTAGTTGCCGGTGTCTATAACCACCACATCGTCGGCAGCTCCCATGAGGAAGTTGTCGGGGAGATCGGCGACGAACTTCTCCGGAATGGTGACAACCACCACGTCGGCGCCGTGAGCTGCCCTGCTCGCCCATGCCGCGGTGGCGCCCCATTCGGAAACCAGGGACTCGATGGTCTCCGGATCGCGGGAATTAGCGACCGTCACATGGTGGCCGAGGGCCACGAACCTTCGGGCGAGCGTGCCACCAATATGTCCGGCACCAATGATTCCGATGGTCATGACTTCTCCTGCAGGTCGAGACGTCGTCGATGAGGAGTCACGCTTCGGCTGAGCACCGCTCGGCAAATCCTGGTCGCCACCGGCCAGAGCGGCCAGGTTGCCTTTCTTCAGTACCAGCCCGGTCACCACCGCACCGACGACGAAGATAAGTGCGGCCCACTGGAACGCCGTGGTGTAGCCGCGCAGTGCGGAGGCCTTGGTGCTGGCCGCGGTCACTGCCCTGCCCACGAAATAGGCGGCAGTTGCGCTGGCGGCCAGGGTGTTCAACAGGGCCGTGCCGATCGATCCACCGATCTGCTGGCTGGTGTTGACGGCGGCCGAGCCCACCCCGGCGTCTTGTGGGGCAAGTCCCAGTGTCCCGGCGCTGAACGACGGGGCCAGGCTGAGGCCGAAGCCGATGCCGAGGAGCACGATGTAGGGGAGGACATGGCTCACGTAAGCGGTGTGGAGTCCGACGTCGTGCAGTTCGTACATCGCCACCGCTGCCACGAGCAGGCCGACCGGGACGATCGGCTTCGCCCCCACCTTGGGCAAGAGGAAGCGATTGGACACCTGGGACATGACGATGAGTGCGCCCACCATGGGCAGGAAACCGAGACCCGTCTTGACTGCACTCCACCCGAGGGTGTCCTGCAAGTAGTAGGTCAGGAACAAGAAGAACCCGAACATACCGACGCTGGCGAAGAGCATGGCTAGCATCGAGCCACCCCTGGTCCGGCTAAGGACGATGCGCATGGGGAGGAGGGGGAACTTGGCCCGGGTTTCGAACCAGCCGAACGACCCCAACAGGATCACACCTAGGGCCAGGAACCCGATGGTGTAGTGGTCGGTCCAGGACGTCGTCTCGGCGTGGGAGAAGCCATAGACCAGAAAAAAGAGGCCACCGGTGACCATGAACAGCCCAGGGAGGTCGAGCGGGTCGTGATCCGCCGCCTTGTCGTTCTTCAACCACCGCACCGCACCGACGGTGGCTATGACTGCGAAGATCAGGTTGACATAGAGGCAATATCGCCACGACGCGTACGAGGTGAGGACACCACCGAGCAGGAGCCCGAGGCCGCCACCAGCGCCGGCGATTCCGCCATAGATGCCGAACGCCGTTCCCCGCTCCCCGGGGTCGCTGAAGGTGGTGGTCAACANNGTCCGGGCGCCCACCAGCATGATGAAGCTCGTCGAAGCCCCGCCGATGGCCGAGGCCACGGCGAAGCCGATCAGGCCTATCAGTAGGGCTCGCTTGCGACCGATGATGTCGCCGATCCGACCACCGAGCAGGAGCAGGCTGCCAAAGGCCAGGGAGTAGGCGGTCACGATCCACTGCCGGTCTGCGTTGGAGAAGTGCAGCGCGTGCTGGGCGGTGGGCAAAGCGATGTTGACGATTGTGGTGTCGAGAATCACCATCAACTGGGCCACGCCCAGCACGGCGAGGATCCACCAGCGCTTGTCGTGGGTGGAGGTCGGGTCGGACATCCCCACTCCGCCCCTTGGTTGCGAGGGATCCGTGATTGCCATCAATTCCTCCATCGATCTCGAGCGGATGACAGATCTCCGCTGGTAGGGCTACACAAAGGCATCCCAGGAGAAACTGTCTCCACTTGGTGCAATCGACCTGGGGGTGGCGGTGAAAGCGAGCACATCACACCAACCTAGGTGCCAGTCTGATTTGCCAACCTTTCGCTGGAAGATTCCCGCGAGCAGATAACCAACGGAACGATGGGGACCCGGTGCATGCATGGGCGACAGCCTCTAGCGGAAGGGCGGGCCAAATGTTTGAAAGCGCCTGGCATTGGGTATTAAATCACTTCTCGATGGCAAAGGACTTACCGAGTCCCGCGAACGCACAATAGAGGGTCGCACCGACAATCGGAACAGCTAGCTTGAGGGTTGGTTGCTTGGGACACGGTCTCTCGCTCGATCAATAGGTCAATAACGTCGTCCGCCATGATCGCCGTGCTGGACATTCCGCCACCTGGAGATCTCTGTTCTCGATGGAGTACGGTCCGGGCACATCTACGCTCTTGTTTGTGAACCCAGTTGCGCCGTTGCCCAGGGGTTGGCGAGATCCACGCGCCGGGGTGCGTGTCGTAGTCGCTGCCTCAGTAGGAATCGTGGCAGGTGGCGTGACGTCCATTTTCACGGCCTGGCAAGCGGCGATGCTCATTGGCTGGGATGTTGGTGCGCTTCTACTCGTCGTGTGGATCTGGTGTGCGGTCGGGCGATTGAGTCCCCCCGAGTCCCAGACCCACGCCAGGAGAGAAGACACCAGTGTCCGGCTGACCGAACTGATCGTCCTTGCGGCCGGGGTCGCCGTCCTGGCAGCTGTCGGACTGGCCCTAGTCCGGGCTGGTGATTCCACTGGTGGAACAAAGGCATACCTGATTGCTCTCGGCATTCTGAGCGTGGCGCTTTCGTGGAGCCTGGTCCACACTGTGTTCACGCTGCGTTACGCCCGGACCTACTACTCCGAACCGATCGGGGGAATTGATTTCAACGAAGACGATCCACCGAACTATCTGGACTTCGGGTACCTGGCGGTGACGATCGGCATGACCTACCAAGTGTCCGACACGAATCTGACGGTCAAGTCGATTCGGAGGACCGCCCTCTCCCACGCGCTGCTCTCATACCTCTTCGGTGCCGTGATTGTTGCACTCGTAATCAACGTGGTGTCGAGCCTTCTTCATTGATCTGAGGCGAAGTGACACTACTGATTACTCCGCCTTTGCTTCGTCGACGACTACTCGCGAGCCGAGCTCTGTTCGAGCGTGGTGAAGGTGGCCCGGGCCGCCGACGTGGTGCGACTGTTCTTTGCCACCACTGGCCTTTACGGAAGCACGGCAAGCCCTG
>PLER01000014.1:0-146 GCA_003136495.1 Acidimicrobiaceae bacterium | reverse complement strand
GCGTGGCGCACGCTTGATAAGGCGACGCCCACGCTCGCCGGACAGAAGCTCCTCGCGAAGACCCGGGTCCGTCACGACCGCGTCGACGACACTTGGTGTGTGACCCTTCAATACCGACGAACCCTGCACCACATCAGTCTCGGACG
>PLER01000113.1:7144-12727 GCA_003136495.1 Acidimicrobiaceae bacterium | reverse complement strand
GTGCGGAAGTTTTTGACTATGGCAACTCGCTACGCGGCGAAGCCCAGCTCGGCGGCTACCCTCGGCCCTTCGACTACCCCGGCTTCGTCCCCGCCTACATCCGGCCGCTCTTTTGTGAAGGGAGGGGACCATTTCGGTGGGCCGCACTGTCGGGTGATCCCAAAGACATCGCCGCGACCGACCGCGCCGTGTTGGACCTCTTTCCCGAGAATGACGCACTGCACCGGTGGATCACCAAGGCCCAAGATCGCGTCGCGTTCCAGGGCCTGCCGGCTCGCATCTGTTGGCTCGGGTACGAGGAGCGCGACAAGGCGGGCGTCGTCTTTAACGACCTCGTCGCCAACGGCGTGGTCAAGGCCCCGTTGGTGATCGGACGCGACCACCTCGACAGCGGGTCGGTGGCGTCGCCGTACCGCGAGACCGAAGCGATGCTGGACGGCTCGGACGCCATTGCGGACTGGCCCTTGTTGAACGCCTTGGTCAACACCGCCTCGGGCGCGACGTGGGTGTCCATCCACCACGGCGGGGGTGTCGGCATCGGGCGTTCGATCCACGCCGGACAGGTCTGCGTCGCCGACGGCACGGCGCTGGCGGGGGAGAAGTTGCGTCGAGTGCTGACGAATGACCCGGCGATGGGCGTGTTGCGGCACGTGGACGCCGGCTACGAGATCGCCGAGGCGACCGCCGAGGACACCGGACTTCGCGTGCCGATGCGCGAACGGTCGTGACGACGCTCGTCATTCGCAACATCGCCGAGCTGACGACGAACGACCCATCGATCGGCGACGAGAGCTCTCTCGGGCGACTCCGCGACGCGGCGATGGTCGTCGACGATCAGCAAGTGCTCTGGGTCGGGCCCAACGCCACCGCGCCGGACGCGGACGAGTCACTCGACGCGAACGGCTGCGCGGTCATTCCCGGTTTCGTCGACTCGCACACGCACCTCGTCTTCGCTGGAGAGCGCAGTGACGAGTTCGAGGCGCGCATGGCGGGGGTCCACTATGACGGTGGGGGCATCGCGCGTACCGTTGACTCGACCCGTGCGGCATCAATCGATGATCTACGCGAGGGCACCACCAAACGCTTCGCGGAACTCACCGCCGGTGGCGTCACGACCGTCGAGATCAAGTCGGGCTACGAACTGACCGTGGAGGGCGAAGTGCGAGACCTGCGTCTCGCCGAGGAGTTCACGACCGAGACGACCTGGCTCGGCGCGCACGTCGTGCCCCCGGAGTACCGGAAAGATCGCGAGGGTTACATCGAGGTCCTCACGTCGAGCATGTTGGACGCTTGCGCTCCGCTCGCCAAGTGGGCGGACGTGTTCTGTGACCGCGGCGCCTTCAGCATCGATGAAGCGAGGTTCATCCTCGAAAGCGCCCGGGCGAAGGGTCTCGCCCCGAGGCTGCACGCGAATCAACTCGCGCACAGCGGGGCGATTGCCTTAGGCGTCGAGCTCGACTGCGCGAGCGTCGATCACTGCACCTACCTCGATGACCGCGACATTGACATCCTTAGTGCTTCGGCGACGGTGGCGACACTGCTTCCGGGCGCGGAGTTCTCGACTCGTTCTCCCTTCCCGTCGGCGCGGCGGCTCCTCGACGCGGGCGTCACCGTCGCTCTCGCCACCGATTGCAACCCGGGTTCGTCCTACGTCACGAGCATGGCCTTCGTGATCGCGCTCGCGGTCAGAGAGATGGCAATGAGCGTGGACGAGGCTTTGTGGGCAAGCACGAAGGGCGGAGCGCTAGCGCTTCGGCGAGACGACGTCGGTCACCTCGGGCTGGGCGCTAGAGCCGACTTCGCGGTGCTCGACGGGTCGCGCGCCGCTCATCTCGCGTATCGACCGGGCGGAAACGTCGTTGCGCAGACATTTCGTGCGACGTTCACCGCCACCGACGTCTCGACGTGACCGATTCATTCACCAACGTGGACCTCAGATTGCTTCGAGTCGGTTAACCGGTGTCAACAATCGCGACAACCGCGTCTAGAAATACGTCATCGTGGTAGGCGGTTCGTTGTCCGGCGCGGGTTGCTCTTCTTCCGGCGCGGGCGCCCCCACCTGACCGCTCTCGTTCGTAACGGCGAGGTCTTTCGCGGCGCCCCGCGTTGGCGCGGCCTTCGCCTTCGCCTTCGCGGGCGCCGGTGCCGTCTGGGTCTTGACTCCAGCAAGATAACCCGCGATTGTCCCGAGCAAAGTGAAACCGGCGGTCTGATCAACGCTTCCCACGTTCGCGAGGCCAAGTGCGACTCCGAGTACCGCGACGACGATGAGTGCGAAGACGCGACCGAAGACTGCGCTGATGTCCTTTTCCTTGACGTAGACGAGGGTGAAGACCACGAGGGCTAATGCACCCATGGCCAATATTCCGATGAAGTCGGCATTTGACGTACTCGTGATTACTTTCGTGGCGACGGCGTCGAATTCGCCCATATCGCACCTCCCCAAGAGCGTTGCTCAACTCCCTCAAAATACACAAATGGCCTACGGCGCGCTTGGGGAGCTATCGGCGAGGATCCCGACGAGGGTGGCTTGTCTCCTCAACGTTGGCTGAGAATACTTGGAGCGATCGAACCTCTAACGTGTACCTATGAGCACCCCAATTCACCCCTCCGACCTACCCACGACCCTCAAGGGACTGCGCGAGTCCGGCTACGAATCCCGCTCGGTCCGCGAGGAGATCCGCCAGAACTTAGAGACCCGTCTCGCCGCGGGCATTGCGCTGACGTCATCGGTCTTGGGCTACGAGGATACGGTCTTGCCGCAGTTAGAGACCGCGCTCCTCGCCGGACACGACATCATCCTCTTAGGTGAGCGCGGTCAGGCGAAGACCCGCATTATTCGTTCCCTCGTCGAGTTGCTCGACGAGTGGCTGCCGATCATCGAAGGTTCCGACGTGCGTGACGATCCCTACGCGCCGATCTCCGCCTACGGCATCGACCTCGTGGCGGCCAAGGGGGAGAAGACCCCGGTCGCCTGGGTGCACCGCAGCCAGCGTTTCGCCGAGAAGCTGGCCTCTCCCGACACCTCGATGGCCGACCTCATCGGTGAGATCGACCCCATAAAAGTGGCCAGCGGACTCTTCCTCGACGACCCGAAGGCCCTTAGCTACGGCCTGGTGCCCAAGTCGAACCGCGGCGTCTTCGCGATCAACGAACTGCCCGACCTCTCCGAGCGCATCCAAGTCGGTTTGCTCAACGTCTTAGAGGAGCGCGACGTGCAGATTCGCGGTCACCTCGTGCGCCTCGACCTCGACGTGCTGGTGGTGGCGACGGCGAACCCCGAGGACTACACCAATCGTGGCCGACTCATCACTCCCCTTAAGGACCGCTTCGGGTCGCAGATCCGCACGCACTATCCCTTCGAAGTCTCGACGGAGATTGAGATCATGCACCAAGAGGCCCACGTGCCCGTCTCCAGCGCGCCGATCGTGGTGCCGTGGTTCATCGACGACATCGTCGCGCGGGTCAGTCACGTCGCTCGTCGTAGTCACGTGATCAGCCAGAGCTCGGGCGTTTCGGTGCGACTCTCGATCGCGAACTACGAAACGGTCATCGCCAACGCCCTTCGCCGAACCCTGCGCACCCACGACGCGGTCGTCGTGCCGCGCGTCAGCGACTTGAGCGCCATGGTGCAGTCCACCCAGGGGAAGATCGAATTCGACACCATGGACGACAGCGACGCCGACCAGGTCATCGCGGCTCTGGTCTCACTCGCCGTGCGGCAGTGCTTCGCCGACGTGTTGTTAGAAGAGGCCTTAGAAATTGTCGAGGCCTTTAACGGTGAGGCCATCGTCCACACGGGCGACGACCTGCCCGACGCCGACTACTTGGCGGTTCTCGACGCGATGCCCGCCCTCGAGGGGCCCGTCGATCGGATCGCCGGACCGGGCGCGAGCGACGGCGAAAAGGCGGCCGCCGTCGAGTTCGTGCTCGAAGGGCTCTATCTCACCAAGCGCCTGGCGAAAGACGCCTCGGGGGCGCGAGCGCTCTATCGCTCGAGGAACCGTTAGTGCCAGTTCGCTACGGCTATCGCCGTTTCGGTGAGGGGGATGACTTCGACGACCTCGACGTCGAAGAGATGCTCTCCCTGTTAGCGGACGACTTCATGGAGAACGGCGACCTCGATGAGGCGATGGACCGACTGCTGCGTGAGGGCTACGAACGCGAGGACGGCGAGCGGGTCGAAGGTCTACGCGAGCTGCTCGAGCGGACCCGTCGAAAACGACGCGAATTAGAACAACAAGCCGACCCCGACGGGGAGATGCAGCGATATCGCGAGTGGCTCGAGTACATCGAAGCGATGGAGGCCGAAGAAGTGGAGGCGTTGTTGGCTGACGCCGAGGCGTCGGGCGACGAACGTCGTCAAGAAGTCACGCGCGACCTCGTTGATCAGAAGAAGATGCAACAACAGCTCATGAGCGACCGCCTGGCGGAGCGCCTGGGGGAGTACCGCAACTACGAGTTCGTCTCTTCTGACGCCCGCGAAGAGTTCGAAGAGCTACTGAGCGAACTCGAGCGTGACGTGCTCAACACCTACTTCGAACAGTCCAAGGAGTTCATGGGTCGCCCGGACCCCGAAGAGCTTGCGCGTATGCGCGAAATGATGGACGCGCTCTCGCAGATGATCGAACAAGACCGCCGAGGTGAACAGCTCGATCCGAGTTTCGAGGACTTCATGGCGAAATTCGGTGACTACTTTCCTGGGGCCGAGAGCCTCGAGGACGTGATTCGAATGATGGCCGAGCGGGCCGCCGCCGCGGAGGCGATGTTCAACTCGCTCTCCTCCGAACAACAAGGTGAGCTGCGCGCGCTCTTCGACCAGATGATGCAGAACATGGATCTGAACTTCTCGATGAACCGACTGGTGTCGAACCTCCGTCAAGCGACCCCCGACATTGACTGGAACCGTTCGCACCGCATGCGCGGCCAGGACGGCTCGTCCTTCGCCCAGGCCGCCTCGGTCGCCGAACAGCTCGGCGAGCTGCGGGGTCTCGAGGACTTCCTCGGCCAGAGTCACGCCGCCCAGGGTCTGCCCGAAGTCGACGTCGAAGCGGTGCGGCGCAACCTGGGCGACGACGCTGCGCGACACGTCGAGCGGCTGCAAAAGGCCTTGAACGCCATGAAAGAACAGGGTTTCATCGATCGCCAGGGCAACAAGCTGAAGTTGAGCGCCAAGGGGATCCGCAAGATCGGACAGATCGCGTTAAAGGACATCTTCAACCAGTTACGCGACTCGCCGACCATCGGTGCCCATCCCGTGGCGACCATCGCGCGCGGCGGCGACCGCGAAGAAACCAGCAAGCCCTGGGAGCCGGGCGAGCCGGTGTCGTTGCACCTCCCCAAGACGCTGCGGAATGCGCTGCTGCGCAGCGGCCCCGGCACCCCGGTGCGACTGCACCCCGACGACTTCGAGGTCGAAGAGTACGAGGCGACCAGACGCTCGGCCACGGTGTTCGCGATCGACCTCTCGCTCTCGATGGCCATGCGCGGCAACCTGGTGCCGGCGAAGAAGATGGTCCTCGCCCTCACGCAGTTGATCCGCTCGAAGTACCCCCGCGACTTCGTCACCGTCGTCGGCTTCGG
>PLER01000113.1:0-7124 GCA_003136495.1 Acidimicrobiaceae bacterium | reverse complement strand
GTGACCGACGGAGAGCCGACCGCGCACCTGATGGCCTCGGGGGAGCCGTTCTTCTCCTGGCCGCCGGTCCAAGAGACCCTGGAGCGGACCATGGCCGAGGTGCTGCGCTGCACCAAGGCGGGCATCACCATCAACACCTTCGCCCTCGATATCGAGCGCAGTCAGTTCCCCTTCGTCGAGCAGATCGCTCGAGTGAACGGCGGGAGACTCTTCTACACCGACGTGAACGACCTCGGCACCTACGCGCTCGACGACTTCGTGAAACACCGTCAAGCGGGCTGATTCAAAACCGTTCTCACCAGGTCGTACCTAAATTCGATTTGCAATTTGTTCGAATTCCCGTAACAATGACACCGTTGTAATTACATCGGTGACAGACGTCATCCTTTGGGAGGCACACAACGTGGAAATCGTCGAACTCTTGAGCGGACTAGAAGACCGGGGCTGGCAAGCCCGCGCGAACTGCATGGGCGTCGACCCCGATCTCTTCTTCCCCGAGCGCGGCGCGTCCACCCGTGAGGCCAAGGAAGTCTGTCGTGGCTGCGTGGTTCGAGAGGACTGCCTGGAGTACGCCCTCGACAACGGNNGCCCAAGCCGGCTGAGGCGGTTCGCGCCTCAATCGTCGCCGCCTCACTCAGCCCCAACTGCGTCCACCGCGTGGGATCGATCGCGTCCAACACCGCCCGCGGCACCAGACCCACGAGTTCCGCGTGGTCGATTGCCCCCTCCTTGAGGAGTGCCGCGACTTCGTCGTAGACCTGCGCGGGTCCGACCTCGAGGGGTTCAATCAGGTTGCAGCTGACCTGGACCACGTCGCCCATCGAAAAGGCGAGGGAGCGAACCTCGGGGCGTCTAATGCGCGCCGCGATCCTTGACGCGTCGTTGAGGGTGACCCTGCGGAGCCACAGGTTCCAGGCGACGAGCACACCTCGCGCGCCGACGGCGCTCGCCCCGCGCAGCGGATCGGGCGCCGTGGGGCCCCTATCGGGATCGAGTGAGGCGAAGGCCCGCCGACGGACGTCGGGCAAGCTGCGCGAGGTGCCGTCTTTTAGTTCACCGTAGAGAAAGACCGGCAGGTAGAAGGTGTCGGCGAGCCAGTCGGCGGTCTCGTCGCGCAGCTGCCGCGCGGTGGGGGCCTCAATCGGATCGAGCGCCACGAAGGGCACGACGTCGAGGACGCCAAATCTCGGGTGGACGCCCTCGTGCTCTCGAAGGTCCACCAGGGTGAGGGCCGCTCGCGCCAACGCGCGCACGCCCTCGGTGAGCGGTTGCACCTCATCAATCAGCGTGAAGACGCTGCGGTTGTGGACGGCGTCGCGGTGCACGTCGCGCAGCGATGCGCCGGCGGCCTCGGCGAGTTCGTCAATGACGTCGAGACGTCGCCCTTCTGACACATTGGCGACACACTCGAACAACGGTCTCGCTCAGCGAGGGTCGCGATTGAAGATGCGCACGCGGCGACGCTCGCGCAACAAACGACGTCGTTCGCGCTCGCTCTTGCCGCCCCAGACGCCGTGGTCGATGTGATTATCGAGCGCGTACACGAGGCACTCAGCGACTACGGGACACGTCGCACAGATCTTCTGGGCGATGATCACCCCAGTCCCGTCACGAGGAAAGAACGTCTCGGGCGGATACTGCCGGCACTTTCCGTCGGCCATCCATTCTGCACTCATACACACCTCCTTCCCTCACTTCTACTCCCACAGTAGCGACGTTGGCGAGCAACAATCGTTACGATTTCATGTGTCTCGGACTTACCGGCGGATGGTGAGAACCTCCTTAGAGATGTGGCGCCCGCGACCAGTAGAATGGCCGAAGTTAGCGCATTTTGAAGGAGTGTTGTGAGCCAAGTCCCCACCGCAGAAGTCACCGAGGTCGTCGACCCGGTGGGTCACGTCCAAGTNNCGACTTCGCTTCCTCCCGCCGCACGACCCGCAGTTCCGCCGTAACCGTGAGCGCGTGAACCGCGACGCCGAGCGGGAGAACCTGCTCGTCGAGTGGAACCTCGGTTACGACGAGGAAAATTAAGCCAGCGGCGAGTTCGTCACCCGCTGGTACCACGCGTCGGGGTCGTTGAGTTCACTCGCGTTCGGCAGTCCGTCCACCCGTAACAAGGCGCCAAAGACGCTCAACGTGTGACGCTCGGCGAGCGTCGCGACGAATTCGGTAGCCGCGTCGTGGTGAGGACCCTGGGTCGCGATGCCGAAGAGGGCCGCCGCGGCGTCCTCGCCGCGGGCGTCGCTTCGTCGATGGCGCGCCACGGCTTCGAAGAGCGCCGGATGCGGTCCGAGCATGGCCTCGGTGATCTCTCGGGCGGCGGCGGTGAAAAAGGCGAGTAGCACGCTGGTGGCGGCATTGATCGCGCGCGTGGCGTCGCTCTCTTCGGGCATGTTGATGCCCTCGAGCAACGATTCGGGGTGCGACATCATCTCATTGAGGTCGCCCGTCTCGATCAAGGACTGGAGACGCTCGATGAGGTCACCCTGGATGGCGTTGGACTCGTTGACCGTGTCGATCAACAGTGCGCGCAACGCGTCGCCGGTGCCGGGTTGGCTTAACACGAGCGAGGCGACGAACTCCTGAGCGAGGGCGAAGACGTAGACCTCGTCGCGCTCGAGGGACCACTCTTCGGCGAAGGTCGCGAGGTTATTCACCACGAGGAGCTTTCGCGCTTCGACGCGCGGCAGAGGCAACACCGCGAGCGACCAGGCGCGCTCGGAGAAGTGTCCGGCGACCGAACCCATCTGGAACCCCGCGAAAAGCGGTCCGACGGTCGAGGAGATCTGGGCCATGAGTTGATTCTCTTGTGCGTCGAGTTCTTCTACGTCCTTCGACGGCGTCTTGTTGATCATCGGGTCCATCAACGGACGCCACTGCTCGAGCGCCGCCAGCGTCAGCGCCGAGCGGTTGACGGCCACGACGTCGGGATCGGAGGCGACGCCGAAGAGCGCGTCCACGTGTCGAGCCACGAGGGGGGCGAGCTCTTCGAGACGTTGGCGCTCGATGGGCTGGGGGTTAGGGTCGCCGTCCTCGCCGCGCGCGATGTTAAGGGCCAACTGCGTTGCGGTGGTGAACCACGCGTCGGGACCCTGCTGGCCGAGCATCGAGAAGATGTCGCCAAACATCTCGCCGAAGGGGTTCTGCGTCACGGCACCAACTTAAAGGGACACCCCAACGTGACGTTCACGTGGTGCACCGTCGTCCGGTGCGCGAAGGTGACGCGGGCCGTCGTGTAGGCGGGGGTCAGGTACAGGGTGGAGACGAGCTGGTCCCAGCTGTTGAGGTTCGTCCCGTTCCACTGCGTGATCACGTCGCCGACCGCGAGTTCGGCGTGGGCGGCCGGGCTGTAGCGAGCGATCTTGGTCACCTCGACGCCACCGCCTTGCTCGTTGGTGCCGGTGATGCCCAGGTCCGCGTGACAGCCCCGGCCGGTCGCGACGACCTCGGCGACCTGGGCGACGAAACGCGCGGGGTACCAGAAATGTCGCGAGGAGAGGACCGCGACCACGTGGCCGCGCGCGTCAACCGCGATGGCGTCGACGTAGCCACTCAGTGAGGTGTCGGACTTGGTGGCGAGGTAGCGCACCACACCTTGCGCGTTGTTCTGTGGGTCACCCAACGTGGTCATCGACCAGTCGAACTCGGGCGCCTTGGTGGAGCTGGTGACGATTGGCGCCACCGCGACGACCGACGTGCTCGCGGGCATCGCGTCGAGGGACAACGCCGACACGGCCGCACCGAGGTGCACGATGGAAAAGCCCATCACGTTGTCGCGTCCCTCGAGGGTGACGGGGAAGTTGATCTGGGTGGCGGTCGAACCCGTGATGATGGCGTTCGCCGGTATGACCGTCGTGGTGACGGCGAGGTCGTGGGGCAAGACGAGGGCCGGCACGTTGATCACGTGACCGGGAGTGGTGATCGCTAAGTCCACGGTGTGCGCGGCCGCGACGCGCGAGGAGGCCGGCAGCGCGTTGACGTCGGCCGCGAGGTGTGCGGGCAGGTCCCCGCTGGCGATATTGGCGCCCCGATTGGCCATCAGCACGACGCCCCCGATCACCAAGAGCACCGCCATCACGGCCCCGATGATGCGTGGNNTCGCTGGGGTGGACCCATAGGCGGCTGTGCGCCGGTGGACGGGCGCGACGGCCCGCGCGCCACCATCGAGAGTCCCGTCTTGCCACCTAGTGCAGGTTAGTTAGGAACGGCTTCTTAGTGGCCTCGCCCTACCATTGGTCCTTATGGCTTTGGACGTAGCGCTCGACATTGGCACCTCGCGCACGCGCCTGGCCACGAGTCAGCGCGGCGTCTTATTCGACGAACCGACCATGGTCGCCATCGACACCAACACCGGCGACGTCGTCGAACTTGGTCACGGGGCCCTCGACCTCGTGGGGCGAACGTCGCGGCACGTGGTCGTCTTTCGTCCCTTCAACCAGGGGGCTACGGTCGACTTTGACGTCACGGCGCGGCTCATCGCGGCACTCTTTGACCGCGCGGGGGTCTCAAAGTTGAGCCGCGCGCGCGTGGTGATGAGCGTGCCCTCCCTCGCCACCGCGATTGAGCGTCGCGCGTTGCGACAAGCCGCGATTCAAGCCGGCGCGCGCGAGGTGAGTTTGATCGAGGCGCCCCTCGCCGCGGCGATCGGTCTCGGCCTCCCGGTGCAGGACCCCGTCGGTTCGGCGGTCGTGCTCATGGGCGCGGGCGCCTCGGAGGCGGCCGTGATCTCACTGGGCGGCATCGTCACCGGCGGCGCGCGCCGACTCGGTGGCAACGACGTCGACGCGGCCATCGCCGCGTTGTTGCGTCTTCGCTTGGGTGTGGTCGTCGCGCCCGCCGTGGTCGAGACCCTCAAGTGCTCGCTCGGATCCGCGCTCGGTCGCACCGCGGGTCTCTCGAGTGTCGTGCTGGCGCGCAACGTCGAGCGAGGTGACCTCCTCGAGATTGAAGTGAGCGCCGAGTTGGTGAACACCGCCGCGCGTGACGTCTTGAATTCGACGATGCGGATGATTCAAGAGTGCCTCAGCGACACGCCACCGGACCTCTCCCAGGACGTCAGCGCGCGCGGCATCACCTTGGTGGGGGGACAGGCGAACTTAGAGGACATCGCGGATCTGTCCGCGACGGCTTCGGGCGTGGAGGTCAGCGTGGCCCATCAGGCGGACCTCGTGGTCATTCACGGCCTGACCGCGTGTCTCGAGGAGATGGCCTCGCTCCACGCCCTCTTTCGCAGCGCCGAGCGTTAGTCTTCGTCGTCGCGCAACTGCGCGACCGCGGAGCGCACCTGCCAGTCGCGGTCCTCGCTCGCGCGTTCGAGGGCGGCCTCGATGTCGGGGCCCTCAAAGTTCGCTAGCGCGACGATGGCCCGTCGACGAATCGCTGGTTTGTCGTCGAGCGCCGCCACGATGATTGGTCGCGAGCGGTCGTCGCCGATCGCGCCCAGCGCCGCGACGGCGGACTCTCGACAACGCGCGTCCGCGTGCTCGGTCGCCACTCGTCCAAGCGCCACCACCGCCGAAGCAACCAGGTGCTCACCGAGCGCGAAGGCGGCGGCGTCCACCACCAAGTCGTCGTCGTCCTCGAGGAGTGCGACGACGTCCTCGAGGACGACGACCGCGGGCGAGGCAGCGTGCGCCAACTGTTCGAGCGCGTCGCGGCGAACGTCGACGTCGCCGTCGCGAAGCGCCTCCCGCCAACGCTCCTCGCTCATCGCGCCGCGACGCACGAGGCCGCGCAGCGCGAGGACCCGGAGGCGGGGGTCGGGGGAGTTGAGCGCGTCGAGGAGCACGTCGACGCCTTCGGCGCCCGACGCGAAGCTCGCGCGCACCAGTTGCGCCTCGGGAGGCTCCACTAGCGTTGGTTCATCACTTGGCACGATCCCATTTCACCACCTACCCGGCGGCGCCGGACCATGCGGGTGGTACTCGTCGTTCTGGTGTTGATTCTCGGCGGCATCATCGTGCTTGGACGATGGTCGACCAACGAATACGCCCTGACCCCCGGTGACGCCACGCCGGTGTCGCCGTTAGTCAAGATCACCGGCGTCACGACAAATACGCATCTCGACAAGATCATGTTGACCGACGTCTATCTCTCCTCGCTCACCGAGTGGCAGTACATCACGATGCACTTCCAGTCGCACGTACAGTTCGTCACCGCCAACGAACTCTTAGAGCCCGGCATACCGAGTGACGAGCTCGGACCGCAGGGGTACCTCGAGATGAGTGACGCGAAAGAAGGCGCCGAGGTCGCGGCCTTTCGCGCGCTCGGGTGGCGCGTGCCTACGACGGGCTCGGGCGCGGTCATCACCGGCGTGGTCGCCCCCTCGCCGGCGCGTAGCGCGAAGCTCGCCGTCGGCGACGAGGTCACCGGCATCGGGACGACGAGTATTGACTCGGGCTGTCAATTGGTGAAGTACGTGCACGACCTCGCCCCGGGGGTGCACCTGACCTTGCACGTGCGGCGCGTCTCGATTACCCAAGCGGGCGTCTTGTCCTACGGCGAGGCGAGCGACGTCGCGCTCACCACCGGGGCCGAGCCCTCGGGCGTCGCGTCCTCGGACTGCCCGGGCGTCTCTGGTCGTGACCACTCGTGGCTGGGGGTGTCGCTCGAAGACGGCTACAAGATCGTGCTGCCCGCGAAAGTGAACATCAATACCGCCAACATCGGCGGTCCGTCGGCGGGTCTCGCCATGACCTTGACCTTGATCAACGAACTGAGTCGGGGCTCGTTGACCGGTCATCACGTCGTGGCGGCCACCGGGACGGTGGACTTCGCCGGCCAGATCGGGGCGGTCGGCGGCGTCGAGGAAAAGGCGGTCGCGGTGCACCGCGCGGGGGCCACCTACTTCCTCGTTCCCGACAGCGGCGGCGACGTGGCGGCCGCCCGAGACGCCGATCAGCCGGACCTGACGATATTGCCGGTCAACTCGCTCGCCCAAGCCCTGCGCGACTTACGACGCCTCGGCGGCGTGAAGCCCGTCGCCCTTTCGCCCCCGACCTAAGTCGAGAAACACCGGCGCCAGCCCGTAGTCTGGAGGTAATGGACGACCGCCGAACACTCTCGACCACGCGGCAGGCGTCGTCCGAGGTCACGAGGGTGAACTTCACCGCGCTGCGAAAAGG
>PLER01000037.1 GCA_003136495.1 Acidimicrobiaceae bacterium | reverse complement strand
TGGACTACATCAGTGTAGTTACGACGGTGACTATCCGGCAAATAAATCTGGACGACCGAGTGACGGTGAGGACGCCTCGGCGTGCAGTCGCGTCGGTATCCGACCCGCCCGCCGAGCGAGATAGCCCGCTTTGACCGCTTCTTTCAGCGCCTCGGCCATCAAAACCGGTTCGAGGGCCCGGTTCATCGCCGACGCGGCCAAGACACCATCGCAGCCCAATTCCATCGCGAGGGCGGCATCCGACGCGGTGCCCACGCCCGCGTCGAGCAGCACGGGGACCGTCGCCCGCTCGGTGATCAGTGAGATGGCGTGAGGATTGCGGATCCCCAGTCCCGAGCCGATCGGCGAGCCGAGGGGCATCACCGCGACGCAGCCCAGTTGCTCTAAGCGTTGGGCGACGATGAAGTCGTCCGAAGTGTACGCCCACACCTCGAAACCTCGACGAACCAACTCTTCGGCGGCCGCGAGCGTCTCGGTGGTGTCGGGCAGCAGTGTCAGGTCGTCGCCGATCACCTCGAGTTTGATCAACGAAGTTGAGAACGCCTCGCGCGCAAGTTCGGCGACCTTCACGGCCTCGGCGGCGCTGTAACAACCCGCGGTATTCGGCAACAACGTCACCCCGAGACGAACCAAAAGGTCGTAGATCGATCCTTCGACGTTGGGGTCGACCCGTCGCAACGCCACCGTGGCGATGGAGGAGCCCGAGGCGAGGATCGACGCTTCGAGCACGTCCATCGACCGAAACCCGCCGGTGCCCACGACGAGTCGAGACGGCGAGGTGAAACTTCCGACTTGAAAGAGCTCTCCCACGCTCTCAGCGTACCGAGTAACCCCGATTACTAGTGTTAGATAGTGCAGCCCGTGACCGCGTTATCGATTGCCGGTTCGGATTCGGGCGGCGGCGCCGGCATTCAGGCTGACCTGCGATCCCTCAACGCCTTTGGCGTCTTCGCGACAACCGCCTTGACCGCCGTGACCGCACAGAACACGTTGGGCGTACGCGCCGTCACCCTCATTGAGCCCGACGTCGTGGAAGTCCAGGTTCGCACCGTCGTCGACGACTTCGAGGTCAGATCCGTCAAAACCGGCATGCTCGCCCAAGCCGCCACGGTGGAACGTGTGAGCGCACTCGCCCGTGAGGGTCTTCTCCCCCATCTCGTCGTCGACCCGGTGCTCGTCTCGACGAGTGGTGACGCCTTGATGGGCGACGGCGGTATCGAGGCGTACCGTACGGCGCTCTTCCCCTTGGCCGAAGTGGTCACGCCCAACCTTCACGAAGCCGCCGTGCTCTGCGGCGTCGAGGTCGGCGACGTCACCGACGTAGACGACGTCGCGCACTTGGCACAGTTGCTCTTGGCGATGGGTCCGCGTTTCGTCCTAGTCAAGGGTGGACACCTTCTCGCCTCCTCCTCCCCCGAGCGTTCGCCCGATCTCCTCTTGAGTAGCGACGGCTTGGTGGTGCTCGATGCACTGCGCGTCGCGACGAAGAACGATCACGGCACGGGCTGCTCGCTCTCAGCGGCGATCGCCGCGGGGCTCGCCCTCGGTCGCGACGTACCCGACGCGGTGCGCGACGCGAAGTCCTTCGTCCTCGCCGCGCTCACGGGTGCGTCCGGGTGGCGACTGGGCGCCGGGCGAGGCCCCATCGACCATTTAGGATGGGGTGAGTGAGTGACGCGTCGGGACCCCCTCAGCCCCCGCTGACCACGACGACCAGCATCTGGCCCGCCGCGGCGGTGCTCGGCCTCGCGGTGGTGATGTTGATCATCTTCATGGTCATCAACCTCGCCACCAGTGAAGGTGTCACGAAGGAGACGACGACGACCGTCGTCGCCGTCGTCGGCGGCTTGCAGCGAGACCCCGACCCGGGCACGGCCCTGCAGTACTGTCGCCAGGGCGAAGAGGTCCCCTCGAACATCGATGACGCCTTCATCGTGCCCGTCAAGACCACACCGCGACCCGGGGCCCACACGCCCAACCTCGGGGCCGGCGACTTTGACTGCGTGCAGCCAATGGCGACGGCCAAGGCGAGCGCCACCGCGCTCATTGACTTCTTCAACGCCCAGCTCGGCGCGCGCGGTTGGAACCTCTTTTCCAAGGGTTCCTCGAACGGCGACGCGCAGTCGCTCTATCAAAAGGCCGGTTCCGACGGCTTCTACTGGGAAGTCGGGGTCACGGTCACCAAGTCCGACGCGGACGGCGTCGACTGGACGTTCCAGATCTACCAGAACTCCGAGACCGTCTAGGCCTGATGGACCAACTCGGGTACGGCGACCGGTTGCACCTGGGTGACCGAGGACCACAACGCGAAGTTCAAGGGATAGATGAGGTAGCCAATGCGCGTCGCGGTCGCCACGCACATCAACACCGCAAAGATCACGCTCATCACGCCGAGGAGTTGCGACAGGGTCAAGGGCCAATGACGACGCAGGTACTTGGTGGTGAAGTAGCCACCGATCACGAACGCGACCGGCGCGAGGACGTGCCCGAGCACCGGGACCCACGTGGTGAGGATGTGTCCGGGTAGCGCCGAGGCGGCGGGTGACTTCACTCCCGCCAGCCCGAGGGGGAAGGCGAACACGTTCGACATGAACGCGGCGGGCGCTCGAAAGACGAAGGGCACCGTGGTCACCGCCACGATCACCACGATCCACGACAGCAGCCGCTTCCAGGTCGATCGGTCCTCGCGGTCGCGGGCGACGAGCAACGCGCCCGCCGCCATGGGCCACGCGGTGAGCTTCATGGCGGCCGCGAGCCCGAAGCTCACCCCCGCCAGATTGCTTTGACGGCGCTGCAGTGCCGCGACGCCGAGGAGCAACAGCGCCAGGATCGGCATGTCGTCACCACCGGTGGAGAGGAAGAGCGCGCCCGTCGGCAGGGCGATCAACACCTGGGCGACGCGGATCTTCTGCTCCTTCGAAAGGCGCAGCAGCGCGAGTGCCCACCCACTCGTCAACAACGTCATCAGCGTCATCACGATGCGCGCGTCGGTCAGTCCCTTGCTTTCGTGTCGCGCGGCCGAGGGTAGGCCGAAGATCCCCATCAGCGGGAAGTAGGGGAAGAACGACTCGAAGGCCGGGATCCCCTTGATCTCGTTGATGACGTGTCCGTGCCGGTCGTAGGTGCGGTAGGGGTCTTGGCCCTTGCTCAAGAGCTGACCCGCTCGCGAGATGACCCCGACCTCGGGTTGGGCGTGACGCCAGTGCGCCTCTAACCCCAGGGGTATGAACACGGCCCCGAGCATCACGAGCCCCACGAGCCCCACGCGAAAGAGTTGGCGACGCTTGCTCAAGCGGCGGCCGACGAAGAACGCGAGCACTGCGGCGAGCGCGTAGGGCCCGAACGTCAGGTACCCCCACTGCCACTGCGCCGGTTGGGTGGAACGCCAGGCCAGCAAGAGGGCGAAGACCGACGCGAGGGCGTAGAAGATGGCGTCTCCCGTGACAGCACCCAGGGCATTCCAGCGCACCATGAATCCGTCGCGCACCGTACCGACCCGCGCCAACATGAGGCCCAGTGTACTGACGCGAGGACGGCGCACCGGCGTTCGTTACTCGACCACGTCGCGGTGCGCTCGCCGAAGCGGGTACTTGGTGGTCGGAGGAACGGGGCCGAGGAAGAAGCGCGTGATCATCCGAACGCACACTTTGGTCTGCTCCTTTAAGACCCCGTGCGAAGCGCCGGGCAGCACGGCCAACTGCGCGGCCGGGATCGCCTCGTAGAGCGCGACCGTGTGATCGAGTCGAGCGACGTCGTCGTCGCCCGACATAACCAGCACGGGCACACTGACCCCCCGGAGTTCTTCCACGCTCAACGTCGGTTGGGTCTTTACGAGCAGCAAAGACTTTTCTACGACCGCCGCCGCGTGAGCGATGCCGTCGGGCGAACGCGTGGCGAAGTCCTTCGCGAACTCCGCAAAACCCTGGCTGGCCGGGGTGAACTCGGGCATGGGTACGAGCCCGTCGTGGTGGAAGTTCGCCCCGACGAGTACGACGCGACGCAACAGGTCTGGACGTCGCAGGGCGACGAGTAAGGCCACGTTGGCGCCGTCGCTGTGACCCACCAGGTAGGTCCGACGATCGAGCCGCGTCAAGAACGCGATGGTCTCGTCGGCCATGTCGTCGTAGCTAAATGGCTGGTCCGTGTCCGCGGTGCGGCCGTGTCCGCGTCGATCGAAGGCCGCGACCGCGAAGGACGCGCTCAACGGCCCTTCGAGGACTCGCAGCAGGCTTTCGCTCGAACTCAGTCCCCCGTGCAGCAGGACCACGATGCGACCCTTCTTCTTGGGGAGCTTGACCCACGTGGGGTGGCCGTTAAGGAGAATTCGCGTCACCTGGGCATGGTATTGGCTCCAAGAGACCATCAACGGCACTGCCTAATCTGGAGCGGTGAGAGCGTTCGTCATCGAAGAGACCGACGGCGTCCTCTTCTGCGGCGTTCGTGAACGTGACGCCGCGGCGAGCGACGACGGCGACGTGCACGTCGACGTCGAATACTCCAGCGTCAACTTCAAGGACGAGATGGTGGCGAGCGCGCCGAGCCGAGTCCGACGGGTTGCGTCCCTCGTCGGGGGCGTCGACGCGGCGGGCGTCGTGACGGCCTCAGCGAATGCGGAACTCGCCGTGGGCCAGGTGGTCGCCGTGCACGGTGGGAACCTCGGGGTCGGCCGAGACGGCGGATTCGCGACGGAGCTCTTCGCGCCGCCGCGCTACGTCTCGCCACTACCCGCTCCCCTTTCGGCGCGTGACGCGATGGTGATTGGNNCTGAAGGAGGGCGCCACGGTCGTGGTCACTGGGGCCACCGGTGGTGTGGGTTCCCAGGCCGTGCACTACCTCGCTCTGCGGGGCTATCGTCCCGTCGCCTCGACGGGATCTCGCGATCACGCGGTGTGGCTCGAGCAGCTCGGCGCGGTAGAGGTCATCGGGCGCGACGAGATCAGTGCCCGACCAGAGCGAGTGCTCGACACCGAACGTTGGGACGGTGCGGTGGACTGCGTGGGCGGAGCGACCCTGCATTCGATACTGCGCTCACTCAAGTACGGGGCCGCCGTCGCGGCGAGCGGGCTCGTGGCGAGCGCGGAGCTCACGACGACGATCTATCCCTTCATCACTCGCGGTGTCGCTCTGTTGGGCATCGACGCGGTGGAGGCCACATCGACCACCCGGCAGCGGGTGTGGCGCTCCCTCGCCGACCTGTCCCCGACGATCGACTTCGCCGCGCTCACCGACAGCGAAGTGACGCTCGATGATCTTCCCCGGGCCCTCGAGGCGGTGCGCACCGGCGTGACGCGTGGGCGCATCCTCGTTCGAACGCGTCCGTCTTCTTCCGAGGTCTAGTAGAAGGGACTGACCCAGAGCTGGCCACCGTCACAGGGTTGGACCGCGTACTGGGGGGTCACCGCCACGGCGGCTCCCCCGGCGACGAACTGCACGCTCAACGTGACCGCGCTTTCGCACGCGGTGTTACCCGTTTGCACGTCGGAGTAGGCGAGGGAGAAGGTCGTGGTCGAGTTCGCCGACAGCGTCAAGGTCGTCGGCTTCGCGTTCTCTCGAGCGGTCAGGAACTGAAAGTCGTTGCCCGCCGACGGCACGTCGATGGCGGTGGACTTTAGGACGGCACCCAGTCGGTCCGACAGCGTGAGGAGGGGCCACCCGTAGAGCGTGCACGTACCCCCGGTCGTCTTGGTGAGCGTGACGCTGGCGTAGATCGTTCCCGCGGCACCCTCACCTTCGTTGTAGATACCCGAGAAGTCCGTGGCGTTACACGTCGTGGCGGCGAGCGTGGTGCTCGTGGTCGAGGTCGTCGTGGCCGGCGGTTGCGTCGTGGTGGTGGTGGTCGTTGTTGAGGTGATCGCGTGTCGACTGATGGTGAAGATGGCGACGAAGGCGACGAAGATGGCGACCGAGATGATCCCGCGTCTCACGCGTCAAAGTCCTCGGGGCGCACCTGGTCGAGAAACTCGCGCAGTTGCGCCACGAGGTCGGCCTCGCTTGGCGTGTCGAGGGCCACGTACTCCTCGTCGTCCTCGTCGTAGGCGAGTTGCATCACTTTGCCTTCGGCGGCCATGAGGTCGTCACTCACCAGGATGGGCGCGCCCACCCGTAGCGCCAGCGCGACGGCGTCACTCGGTCGCGCACTCACGATGATCTCTTCGTTCGTGCGAACCAGGCGTAGGTTCGCAAAAAACGTGTTGTCCACGAGCTCGGTGATCTCGACCGAGAAGACCTTCGCGTTGAGCGCGCCGATGACGTGACCGAGCAGGTCGTGGGACATCGGTCGAGGCGCTTCGACGCCCTGGAGGGCGTACGCGATGGCCGCGGCCTCGGGCGCGCCGATGAAGATGGGTAGCACCCGCTCGCCACCGACCTCTTCTAATAGGAGCAACGGCGTGGAACTACCGACGTCGACTCGAACGGCTCGCAGGACCACTTCGATCATGCGTTCAGCCTAGACCCGCGTCATTGACGCGGGAAGGTCTAGGCGCGCAGGTAGTCGTGGAGTTCTCGCTCCATCAAGACGCTGCGCAGTGAGCCAACTTCGCGCGCCACGTCCGCGGTAATAGTCCGGACCTGTTCGCCGGAGTACCCCGCGCCCGCTTGGCGAAGGGGCGCCGTCAGGTCGTCGATCACGCCAATTTCGCGCTCGGCGATCCTCCGGAGCGACCCGAGCAGTCTCGCGTCGACTCCGCGCGCCAGCAGCGCTCTCGAGTGTGCGGCGACGCGCACGTCGAGTGCGCCGTACATCGTCTCGCCATCGATCACCACGGGCGAGATGAGGCCCAACGCTTGGATCTGATTGAACTCTTCGGGTTCGAGCCCCGTCGTGGCGAGTAGGTCGTTGGTGGTGAAGTACTCCTTCACCGGCGCTGACACCTCGTCGCTCGAACTCTCCACCACGGTCATCACCGGACGGACCACTGGCGCGGGTGCGGGTGCGCTCACCACCGACGTAGCCGCGTCGCGCGCCGCGTGACGCGGCGTCGAGGTCACGTTCGGTGCTGCCAAGAGTCCTTGCTCGATAAGTCGCAGTCGCACGACGCGCAGGGGGACGAACTCCTCGTGCGCGAGACGAATCGCTTCGGTCAAGCATTCGACGTCACGCTCGGAGTAGAGGCGGTAGCCCTTGCGGCTGCGACTCGGCTGCACGAGCCCCTTGTCTTCGTAGTAGCGGATCTTGGAGAGCTCGACGTCGGGAAAGATCTTGCGCAGTTGCGCGTGCACCTCGCCGATGCGCATGACGCCCGACGTGCCGCTCACGAGGTCGCTTCCCAGAAGACCAGTTTGAACTTGCCGATCTGCACCTCGTCGGCCGAGTGCAGCGTCGTCTCTTCCACTCGCTTGCCGTTGACGTAGGTGCCGTTGAGGGAGTTGAGGTCACGGAGCGTGACGCGCCCACTCGCCGTGCGGGTGAACACGGCGTGATGTCGCGATACCGACACGTCGTCCAACAAGAGGTCACTCGCCTCGTGACGACCCGCGGTCGTGATGTCCGAGACGAGTTCGATTCGAGTGCCGGCTTGAGGTCCCGCGGCAATCACCAGCTCGTCACGGTGCTCGCCCTGAGGTCCGCGATTCGCGTCGGGGTGCATCGCGTCGGGTGCGCTGATCACCGGCACGGCGATCGTTTCGGGAGAACTCGACTCGTGTTGCGGAGCGCCGCACGACCAACAAAAGTTCGCGTTGGCGTTGAGTATTTCTCCACAGCGTCGGCAGTTCACGCCCTCACACTAGTTAACTTTCGAAAATGCCGTCAGGGCTAATTAGTGGTAAGGGCCTCGTACGCAGCCGCATCAAGCATCGCGTCAAAGTCGCCGCTCGACGACGTCGTAATCTCACAGATCCACCCCTCACCGTAGGGATCACTGTTCACCAATTCGGGTGATGTAGAGAGCGCGGTGTTGACGACGGCCACGGTACCCGCAACGGGCGCGTAGATCTCCGACACCGATTTGGTCGATTCCACTTCGCCCAACACCCCACCAACGCTGAGCGTTGCGCCGACCTTGGGCAAGTCGACGAAGACCACGTCGCCGAGGGCGTCTTGCGCGTAGTCCGTGATACCCACCCGCACGCGATCACCTTCGAGTTTGGCCCATTCGTGATCGCTGGAGTAACGAAGTTCGCTGGGTGTCTGCATGCGAGCCAACTTACAAGATTCTTCGACCTTGACGCCCCGCGCGCAGCGCCGCGAGCGCGGGCCGCACGTAGCCCGCCAGTACCAACCACGACAACGTGAGGCCCATGACGCCGATCACCCAGCACGCGTCACGAGCGTCCCGCTGCCAGGTGGAGAGGGCAACGTGATGAGCGTTCGAGGTCAACAAGAACAGAGGAAACGTTGTCATCAGGGCGAATGTCGACACCTTGCCCCACCACAACACGTTGATTCTCGCCGCGCCCAGCGCCGCGAGCGTGAGGGTCAGGACCGACACGATGACTTCTCGCGCGAGTGTCGCCAGCGCGAACCACCACGGCACCCCACCGGCGGCCGCGACCGCCACGAGCCCGCCGATCACCAGTACTCGGTCCGCCGACGGGTCGAGAATCTTGCCGACGTTCGAGACTTGGTGCAATCGACGCGCGACAAAACCGTCGATCCAGTCCGTGGCCCCGAGGGTCGCGAGGAGCCACGCCGCGACCGCACGATGCCCGGTCCCAAAGAGGAGCCAGAAGAACACGGGGAGAAACGCCAATCGCGCGAGGGTGATGACGTTCGGCCACGTGAACCACCCCGCGTCGACACTCTCACTCTCACTCACGAGTGCAGCGTATGACGCGTCGTCCCTAGGCGACGGAAATGGACGGGTCGAGGTAGACGTCCTGGACCGCGTGCATCAGCGCGGCGCCCTCATCAATGGGGCGCTGAAACGCCTTTCGACCGACGATGAGCCCCTGCCCACCCGCGCGCTTATTGATGACGGCGGTGCGCACGGCGTCCGCCAGGTCGTTACTCCCCTTGGACTCTCCGCCGGAGTTGATCAGTCCCACTCGCCCGGCGTAACAGTTCAGGACCTGCCAACGGGTCAGATCGATGGGATTGTCCGTCGTGAGCTCGGAGTAGACACGGGGGTCGGTCTTGCCGAACTTGACGACGTTGTAGCCACCGTTGTTCACGGGTTGTTTTTGTTTGATGATGTCGGCTTCGATCGTGACACCGAGATAGTTGCCCTGGCCCGTCAGGTCGGCGCTGACTTGGTAGTCAACACCCCCGGTGACGAAGGCGTCGTTGCGGATGTAACACCAGAGCACCGTGAAGAGCCCGAGGCGATGAGCCTCGGCGAAGGCGGCCCGCACTTCTTCGATCTGGTGAATGGAATCCGGCGAGCCGAAGTAGATGGTGGCCCCGACACCCACCGCACCAAGGTCGACGGCTTGTTGGACGGAGGCGAACATCTGCTGATCAAAGGAGTTCGGGTATCGCAACAGGTCATTGTGATTGAGTTTCACGATGAAGGGAATGCGGTGCACGTAGCGCCGCGAGACGATTCCCAAGTTCCCCACCGTGGTGGCGACGGCGTTGCAGTCACCGGCCAGCGCGAGGTCGCAGAGTCGCGCGGGGTCGAAGTACTCGGGAAACGGCGCGAAACTCGCGGCCGCGGAGTGCTCAACACCTTGGTCGACGGGGAGGATGGAGAGATAGCCGGTGCCCCCGAGTCGCCCGTGGTTGTAGAGCGTCCCTAGGTTGCGCAGCACGCTGGGCGAACGGTCACTCCAGGTGAACACGTCGGTCAGGAACGAGGGTCCCGGGACGGTCAACAGCTCCTTCGGGATCGCGGTGGCGTGGTGGTCGAGCAGTGAGGACGCGTCCTCGCCCAAGAGTGCGGCAATATCCATGCGCGAATGTTACAAGGTGTCGCTGCGCCGACGAGGTGGCGAGTCGCTCCTCCTCGCTCGTGAGGAGTCTCACTAGGGTGGGCTCGTGGACGCCGCCTACCGCTCGTCGTTGCTTCGTCGCCTCGCCGCCGCACACTCGCTCTACTACGACGCGTGCGACACCATGGACGTGGAGCAGGTGAACACCGTCGTGGCGCCCACCTCGCTGCCGATTGCGTTTTCACTGGTCCACCAGGTGTTGATTGAAGACGGTACCGTCGTCTTCGTCGGCGGTCCCCCGCCACAGTTCACACCGGAGTGGGCGACACGATTGGCGTTGGGTGTCGAGGACCACGGTAAGGAACGGAGCGTCGCCGAGATGATGGACCAGCGGATTGGAAACTACGACGCATTCAAAGAGTTCCAACGATCGGTCTTCGTCGCGACGGAGGCGTACGTCGAATCGATCGAACCCTCCAGTTTTGACGAGGTGATCGTCGCGGCCCCCTACGGCCCCGCCGTCGCCTCGACGTTCTCAGCACGAGTGGGGGGTGAGCACGGCATCACCCGCAGCGACGCCCTCGAATGCTGGATCTACCAGCACGCCCTGCGCCATATGGGAGAGATCGAGCACGCGAGGTCCCTCGTCGGACTCGGTGGCATGACGTCGTGAAGTGCTCGACCAACGGGTGATTCTGCAACGGTGGTGGACGATATGGCACGGGTAGAAGGCACCACGACCGAACGATTCGCCGGTCTGCGCCAGCAGTTGTCGAACAACTTGGATCAGGGCTTGGACGTCGGCGCGTCGCTCGCCGTGATCC
>PLER01000062.1:18538-26622 GCA_003136495.1 Acidimicrobiaceae bacterium | reverse complement strand
TCGAGGTCCCCGACTTCGCGCACGCGCTCCACCCGACCACCGTCCAGGCGCAACACCACGTAGGCCAACGACCCGGCCCAGGCCTCGTCGAGGTCATTGCTCACAACAACCCATGCTACCGACGACCCCTAGAGTCTCGAAGGTGATAACGGTGCTCAGTGGCGGTGTGGGAGCGGCTCGGCTCCTGCGCGCGCTCTCCCAAGAGATCGACCCGCGAGAGCTCGTCGCGGTCGTTAACGTGGGCGACGATCTCGTGCTCCACGGTCTCACCATCTGTCCCGACCTCGACACGATCACCTATACCTTGGCCGGCCTGAACAACGACGAACTCGGTTGGGGGCTGCGTGGTGAGACGTGGCGCGTGATGGAGGAACTCGACGCATTGGGCGGCGAGGCGTGGTTTCGCCTGGGCGACCGCGACCTGGCGACGCACCTCTACCGCAGTCAGCGACTCGCCGACGGGGCCACCAAGACCGAAGTCACCGCGGAGTTGTGCGCGCGCCACGGCGTGCGCGTGACGCTGCTGCCGGTCACGAACGACGCCGTCGCGACGGAGTTCGTGACCGACGAGGGTCGAATGAGCTTCCAGGAGTACTTCGTGGGCCGCCGCCACGACGTGGTGGTGCGCGCCATTGAGGTGACCGGCGCGGCCGCCGCGCGCGTGACCAAGGAGGCGACGGCCGCCCTTGAAGGAGCGACTCGATTGGTCATCGCGCCCTCGAACCCCTTGATCTCCATCGATCCGATGCTGCAGGTGCCCGGGGTACGCGAGGTCTTGCGCGCGCGCCGCGAGGACGTCGTCGCGGTCTCGCCCCTCGTGGCCGGGGCGGCGTTGAAGGGACCGGCCGATCGACTGCTGTGTGAACTCGGCCACGATGCGACCACGCTCGGGGTCGTCGACTTCTACGAAGGACTCGTGGGGACCTGGGTGATCGACGAAGCCGACGTCGAGCTCTCCGAGGCGATCACGAGTCGCGGCGTGGCGGTCGAAGTAACGACAACGATCATGGCCGATCCTCAGAACGCGCGACGCCTGGCCAAGGTGGTGCTGGGGTGAGCGAACTGCGCCTGGTTTCTCTCGCCACGAGCACCATGGTGCACGAGGGCGACGACCTGGTCGACCTCCTGCTCGCCGCCGTGGCCGAGGCTGGCGAAACGCTCGCCCACCACGACCTCGTCGTGGTCACCAGCAAAGTCGTCTCCAAAGCCGAAGGGCAAGTGGTGCCCTTTGACGGGACCGACCAGCACAAGGTCGCCATCGTCGAAAGCGAATCCGTGCGGGTGTTGCGCCGACGCGGCACCCTGCGCATCACCGAGACGAGACACGGTTTCATCAACGCCAACGCCGGCGTCGACCTCTCGAACACCGACGAGGGCACCGCGGTGCTCTTGCCGAAGGACCCCGATCGTTCCGCTCGGCGACTTCGCGGCGAGATCGAACGACGCTGCGCCGTGGAGGTCGCGGTACTCGTCACCGACACCTTCGGTCGCGTGTGGCGCCAGGGCGTCACCGACGTGGCGCTCGGCTCGGCGGGCCTGCGACCGGTCCTCGACCTGCGCGGCACCCTCGACGCCAACGGTCGACTTCTCGAAGCGACCGAGGTCGCCATCGCCGACGAGATCGCCGGCGCCGCCAACTTGGTGTTGCACAAGGCCGCGGGCACGCCCTTCGCCCTCATTCGCGGTCTCGACGAGTCGTTCTTCGGGCCCGGTTCGGTGAGCGAGAACATCGTGCGCTCAAAACACGAGGACCTCTTTCGTTAGCCACCGCGCAGTATCGAGCCCCGCTCGCCGTCGCGGATCACCGGCTCGCGCCGTCCTCCATTGCGGTGAGGTCACGCTCGGCGAAACGACGATGCTCCCACTCCTCGTTCACGACGACCCGCAGGCAGCGCCGTACCGGGACACCTTCCAGTTGGGGCCACCCCGGCTCGAGTCGGGTCACCGTCGCCGAGAGTTGTGCGTCAGTGAGCGCCACCATCACTTCGCGCACGGTGGCGTCTCGTGCTCGTCGGACCTCTAACACCTCCTCGAGCGACGGTCGCGCGTCGAGGTCCCAGGTGACACCATCGAGTTCGTGCGCCTCCTCCCAGGGAAGATCCAACGCGTGATAGGGCGCTGGTTCACCGAGGACCATGCGATTGACCCACGCCGCCACGGCGAAGTTGAGGTGACGCAGCGTCTGGATGAAGGACCACTCCCCGTCGACCCGGCGATTCAGCGACTGTTCGGAAAAGGTCGTAGCGCGAGCAATCGTCTCGGCCCAGCGGCGCTCGAGGATCCCCCACGCCTCACGGAAACCGTCGCTGTCCTCGGGACGCATCTTCGCGCGTTCGGGCGTCCTTCGGTCCAACTCGGCCTCGACGAGAGGGGCAACGTCGACGCCGTTGACCAGGACGTTGCTCACGTTGCCGTCGATCTCGACGTCGACGAACTCCGCACCGACGAGACGAGCACCGACGAACTCGACGCCGCGAAACAGCGCTCCACTGAAGTCGACCGCGCGCAGTCGGGCGCCGCGAAAGTCCACGTGGTCGACGACGGCGCCTTGATTGTTGACGCGATCGGGGTAGACACCTTCGTACTCTGTCTCGGGCGGTTCCTCCACGCCGATGAGACTAGAGCCGAACGGTCACATCAACCAGGTCGCTTCAGTCATTACACGCCGCCCAGTCGCACGTCGCCCGCGAGTCGCGAGTCGGCCGCGACGCGTTCCTTGGCGCCCACCACGCAGGTCGGACCGAGAATGGAACTCGTACCGATCACGGCGTCGGGGCCGATGATCGAAGAACGGATCTCGCAGCCGCTTTGGACGACCGCGCCGGGAAGCAGCACGGCGTCTTCGAGCACCACGTTCGCCCCCACGAAGCACCCCGCGTCGACGACCGAGTAGCGCAGTGACGCGGTCGGGTCGATGGTGGCGGACGGATGGCTCCACGACCCGTCGACGACGCCCTGGAAACGGTGCTGGGAGTTGCGGCCCTTCAAGATGTCGACGTTCGCCTGAAGGTAGAGCTGCGGAGTCCCGGTGTCGAGCCAGTACGCGTGATCGCTCATCGCGTAGAGCTGGTGGGCGGCGACGAGTTTGGGGAACGTGTCACGTTCCACGCTGACGCGCCCGGTGGGCGCGATGCGCTCCAGCGCCGCCGGCTCAAAGACGTAGGTACCGGCGTTAATCAAGTTCGTCGGTGCGGTGCCCGGCGGTGGCTTCTCGATGAAGGCGAGTACGCGTCCGTCGGGATCGGTCTCGACGACGCCGAAGTGCGACGGCTCCTCCACCGGGTGCAGCGCTAGCGTCGCCTCACCACCGCGTTCGCGGTGAAAGGCCAACAGCGCGGTCACGTCGAGGTCGGTCACGACGTCGCCGTTGAGCACGAGGAACGTCTCGTCGATCCCGGCGAAGCCCGCGGCAAAGCGGATGGCCCCGGCGGTGTCGAGGGGTTCGGGCTCCACCGCGTACGTGACGTTGACCCCGGCGATGACGTTGGTGGGATAGGCCTCGATGAATCGGTCCGGCAGGTACCCGAGCGACAACACAGCGTCGGTGACGCCGTGACGCGCGAGGGCCTCGAGGACGCATTCGATCATCGCCACCCCGACCAGGGGCAACATCTGCTTGGGCGTCTCGTACGTCAAGGGCCGCAGCCTCGTGCCCTTGCCCCCGACCAAGATGATCGACTGCAACCTCACCCCTTCGTCGTGGTCGTCGTGCTCGAGGTGGTGGTCGTGGTGGTCGGCGTCGACGTCGTTGAGGTCGGGGTCGACGTGGTGGTGGTCGCGGTCGTCGTGGTCGTCGTACTCGCGGTCGTGGCGTTGATCACCATCTCATCGACGCTCTTCGCCGACGGCGCAGCGGGCGTGACGCCCGTCGGTTCGAAGGCGAGGGTCACGCGAAGGTCCTTGGAGAACTTGATCTTTGAAGGATTGGTCGTGAGGGTCGGCGTCTTCTGCGCGAGGGTCGACCAGTAGGCGTAGACCACCTTGCCGGTCTTGCCGGCGTCTTTGGTCGTCGAGGCGCAGACCTGGCCGTTCTTATAGGTCGTCTTGGCGTCCGCGGCGCCCTTGGACGTGGGCACCGCGAGTTCCGTGGTGCTCACGATGAGGCCCTTGACCTCCGAGGCGAAGGTCGTGAGGGTGGCGTTGTTGCCGGCTTCGGCGGCGGTGGTGGGTGAGACCTTGATGATGTCATCCGGTCCAACGACGTAGCCGCCCGTCGACGTGGGGTCCGAGGTCAGGTACGGCAGCGTCTCGCCGCAGGCCTGAATGGAGAACGCCGCCCAGCGGGTGGTGCCGATCGCCGGTTGGACGACGTTCACGTGATGCTTCGTCGGATTTTGGTACTCGTAGCGCGAGTAGACGGTCAGCGCGAGGCCGAGCACGACAATAACCGCCAGCGCACCGTAGTAGTTGGCCGGACGGCTCTTCTGGTAGCTCTTCCCGCCGCCACCCGCCCCGACGCGTGAGACCCACTTACCCGAATTGCTTTTAGCCACCCTAGAACGCTACTAAAAATTGCGCGGGCCACTCGCTGCGTAGGGGCGAAGGGACTCGAACCCTCACTGGAGGCGGTTTAAGCGCCCTGCCTCTGCCAATTGGGCTACGCCCCCACGCAACGAAGTCGCGACGTAACGCTAACTCAATGATAAGAATTGTTGAAACGACCAGTTTTGCGGGCCTATCTAGTTAGGCTTGTTCCATGTTGTGCGTGCGTCGTCGGGGCACGACAAGAACGACCCCTCTTGTGCTCCTGGCAGCGCTGAGCCTCACCTGGCTCCTGGTGCCGGCCCGGGCGGAGGGCGGTTCTATCGCCACCACGCAAAAACAGATCGCCGACCTCTCGGCGGCGCTGAACCGCCAAGACCAGCGCAGCGAGATCTCTTCTAACGAGTACGACCAGGATAAAGCCAACCTGATCTCGATCAACGCCAACATCGTCAAGCTCCAGAGCGAAGAGGCCGGCAAGCGCACCGCCCTCGCCGCCACCTCGAAAAAACTCGTCGTCGCGGTCGTGCGGGCCTACGTGCTCGGCGCCGCGGAGGACCAGATCCTCCAACTCTTCAATCAGAACGTCACCAAGAGCGACGCCGCGAAGGTCTATCAAAACGTCGTCGCCGGTGACCTCAATCAACTTAAGAACACCTACGCCCGACAACAAGCCTCGCTCCAGAGCACCGTGGCGAAGGTCGCCGCCCAGCGTGCGAAGGCCCAACACGCCACCTACGAGATGAAGAACCTGCTCGAGCAGAACATCGCCCTCGAGAACCAGACCCAAGCCACCCTCGACACGGTCACCGCGCGCCTCAAGAGCGAGATCATCAACTTCGAGATCCAAGCCGGCATCACCGCGGCCAAGGAGAAGAACACCGCCGGTGAGGAGCAAGCCATCGCCGCGGCGTCCGCGGTCGGGGGTCAGAGTGCGGCCAACTTAGTCATCGAGGCCATACAACAGGCCGTCACCACGGTCACCATCGCCGAGGTCGCCGGTACGGCGCAGGGCGAGAAGGCCGTCGCCGAAGCGGAGAAGGAGATCGGGGTGCCCTACGTCTGGGGTGGCGAGACGCCCGGGGTCGGCTTCGACTGCTCGGGCCTCGTGCAGTGGGCGTGGTCCAACGCCGGTATCACGATCCCGCGCACCACCGAGACCCAGTGGCCCGACATGCTCCACGTCACCTTGACCGATCTGCAGCCGGGCGACCTGTTGTTCTACTACAACCTCGACGGCGACCACGAGGTCGACCACGTGGTGATGTACGTCGGGTCGGGACCGTGGGGCGTGGACACCACGATCGCCGCCGCCCACACCGGCACCGACGTCGCCTTGGCGCCGTTATTCACCGCCGGACTCATCGGCGCCGCGCGACCCTAGGCGAACGTGCTCGAGCTCTCCCTCGTCATCCCGGCCTACAACGAGGCCGACCGCCTGGCCGAAGGATANNATCGTCGTCGACGACGGCTCGACGGACGCGACGATGCGGCGCGCCCACGAGGTCTACGGGCACCTCCCCCACGCGCGCTTCGTCCAACAACCCGCCAACGTGGGTAAGGGCGCGGCGCTGCGACTGGGCATGGGGCTCGCGTCCGGGGCGAGCGTCGTCACGATCGACGCCGATATGGCGATCGACCCGATGCAACTGCCACTGTTCATGACGTCGCTTCGCGACAGCGCCTTCGTGCCGGGTTCGCGCGCGATCAAGGGTCACATCAACTATGACGCGCACCTTCGCACTTGGGCCGGCGACGTCTTTAACCGACTGGTGCGTCACTACACCAAGACCACCCAACGCGACACGCAGTGCGGCTGCAAGGGATTCCAACTCGGCGCCGCGCGACTCCTGGCGCTGCTCGCGCTCGTGGACGGCTTCGCCTTCGACGTGGAGCTCTTCTACCTAGCGGATCGACTCGGCTTGAGTGTGCGACCGCTGCTGGTCACCTGGCGAGACGTCGTGGGGTCCTCGGTGCGGCCGGGCCGCGACGCGCGGGTGATGCTGCGCGACATCCGCTCACTCACTCGCACCCGCTACGAGAATCCCGTCGTCGTGCTGGCGGCGTCGGTGACGAGCGAGGCGGTCGCCGAGTACGCCGCGAAGGCGCGACTGCACGGTCTGGTGCTCGCGCGCGACGACGAGGACGCGCTGTTGGTCGTAGGCCGCAACGACGCCCTCGGTGCGGCCGGCATCGCCGCCGGGCTGAAGGGCACGTTGCGCACCGCCGGCATCGACGAACTACGTGCGCGCAGCTACGAAGCGGTCTAGTCGCGCCTCGGCAACAGCCACGTCGTCACGAGTTCGGGGGCGCGGTCACCCCACTCCTCGGCGGTGATGGCGTAGCGGGCGTGGTCCTCCCAGGCGCCGTCGATCTCGAGGTAGCGCTCGGAGATGCCCTCGAAACGAAGATTCAGCTTCTCCACCACGCGACGCGACGGCGCGTTGCGCGGGATGATGTTGATCTCCACGCGGTGCAGTCGCAAGGACTCAAAGGCGTACTGGAGCATCGTGACGACGGCCTCGGGCATCAGCCCCTGGCCGGCGACGGCCTGGTCGATCCAGTAGCCGATGTAGGCGCTCTGGAGCGGGCCGCGCTGGATGGACGAGAGCGTGATCTCGCCGACGAAACGACCCTCGACGAAGATCCCGAAGCCGAATCCGGTGCCGAGTTGACGTTCGCGCTCGCGAATCGAGCAGCGACTCACGAAACTGCGGTGGTCCTCGGCCAGGTGTGAGGCGTGGGCCGAGCGGGGCTCCCACTTCAACAGCCAGTCGCGGCACCTCGTGCGCACCTCGTACCAGGGCTCGTAGTCCTGTTCGTTCATCGTGCGCAGCACGACGCGGCGCCCGTGCAGGGAGATGGGGGTGTAGAGGGGGCTTCGAGTCGTCACCATGGGCACAATCTCACCCCTCCATCGTTACAGGTTGCCGGTAACACCGCAATCTCGGTCAGATGAGGGACAACACGATGCCGTCGAGGATGTCGTTCTCCGAACTCAGCAGTTCATCCACCTCGAAACGGTCCATCACCGCCGCGAGCACGTAGAGCCCCGCCGCCAGCACGTCTTCACGCCCGGGAACCATTCCGGGGTGCGTGAGGCGCACCTCCACGGGCTCAGCGGCCAGTCGGTCGCGCCAGTACCCCACTGTCGCGCGCGTCAGCGTCCGGTGGTGCACCGCCGCACGGTCGTAGAGGACGAGCTGCGCGTCGAGTTGCGCCAACGTGGCAACGGTCCCGGCGAGGCCGACGAGACGGACGCGTCCCACGAGGGACGAAAACTCGGGCGCCGCCGCGAAGGCTCGGTCCAGTTCCGAGGCGATCATCGCTGTCGTCGCGGCGTCTCGTTCGGCGGTGACGACGTCGCGCCCGAGCGCGCGTTCGGTGACGCGCACGCAACCGAGTTGCATGGAGTAGCTCACCATCACGCCGTCACGTTCGCTGGCCAACTCCGTCGAGCCTCCCCCGACGTCCACGATCATTGTCGGCAGCGCGCTCGCCGGGAGGTCGGCGCTCGCCCCCGCGTAAGAAAAGGCCGCCTCTTCGCCGCCCGAGAGCACTCGCGACTCGACGCGCGTCACCTCGTGCGCCCGCTCTAAGAA
>PLER01000062.1:0-18484 GCA_003136495.1 Acidimicrobiaceae bacterium | reverse complement strand
TCAAAGGCCGCGACCGCGTCAGCCACGAACGTCCACCACGCGCAGCGGCGGGACGCTGAGCTCCGCCGCGACGAGCTCGCCGACCGGGTCGTGGGCGCCGACGAGGTAGTTCGCCAAGTGCGCGTGCAGGCATTTGACCCCGACGCGCGTGCCGCCCACGCCCCCCTCCGCCTGGACCAGGTCCGCGCGATCGGTGGCGGCGCGTCGGCGTCGGGCGTACTCCTCGTGCGTGCGCGCCAGCTCCTCGGGGTCGACGAGTTCCTCGAAGCGGTGCACCCCGCCATCACTCTCGAGGCGACTCACGGCGGCGTGCAGCTCGGGGTCGACCAGCCAGAAGAGTGTGGGCATCGGGGTACCGTCGCGCAGGTGCGGTTCGTTCTCGATGACGGCTGGTCGTCCGTCGAGTCGACGCACCACGACGGCGAAGCGCCCAGCCAATGGACGACCGAGGAAGGATTCGACGATCGCCTGATCGTCGAGGGACGCGTCGGAAAAGCTCAACGCCAGAACTCGAGGGTGCGCACCAGTCGCGAGAAGTAGTGATTCGTTTCGTGGTGCGTCGTCTTGGTCACGGCGGTCGTCGGCGCCATCGAGGACGGCGCGACGAGGGGCTGCAACCCGGGGTCGGCCGAACTCGCCGATACCTGCCCCGATGAGTCACCCGGCAGTACCTGAATCAGGCTCTGTCCCGGGTTCACCAGTTGGTACTGCTCGCGCGCGAGTGCGGTGGCGGCGGCCTTGGTGTCGATCGTGGAGGCCTGCGTCTTTAGGGACTGTTCCTGACGTTGGATGGCCGCGATCTGTTGGCTGGTCGCGTCAATTTGGGCCTGCTGGTGCCAGAGGGATTTGAAGGGGAACCACCCCGCGAGCATGACCGCGGCCGTCACCAGGGCGAGCGGCATCATCCAGTGGTTGCGAGTTCGCGTTGTGGCGCTATGAGTTGCTGACACCTTTAGCTCCCGACAATGACCTCAGCCCGAGAAAGCGGGCCTGATCACCGAGCTGTTCTTCAATTCGTAGTAACTGATTGTACTTCGCCACCCGGTCCGAACGCGCCGGTGCGCCAGTTTTTATCTGCCCGGCGTTCGTCGCCACCGCAACGTCAGCAATCGTCACGTCTTCGGTCTCCCCGGAGCGATGCGAGATGACGACGCTATAACCGTTGAGGTTCGCGAGTCGCACGGTATCGAGCGTTTCGCTCAACGTACCGATCTGGTTCAACTTGATCAGTACCGAGTTCGCCACGTCGCGCTCGATGCCCTTTTGCACGAGCTCGGTGTTGGTGACGAAGATGTCGTCACCGACCAGCTGCACCGTGGCGCCGAGGCGACTCGTCAACGACGCCCAACCATCCCAGTCCTCTTCGGCCATGCCGTCTTCGAGTGAGACGATCGGGTAGCGACCGCAGAGGTCGACCCAGAAGTCGACGAGTTCCGCACTCGAGAGCACGCGGCCCTCACCGTCGAGGTGGTACGCCCCGTCGCGATAGAGCTCACTCGTGGCGGGGTCCATCGCGATGGCGATGTCACTGCCCGGCGTGCGTCCGGTGGACTCGATGGCTTCGATGAGTACCTTCACCGCGGCTTCGCTATTGGGAAGGTCCGGGGCGAAGCCACCCTCGTCCCCGACGGCCGTCGAGAGTCCTCGCTTATCGAAGATGGCCTTTAACGCGTGGTAGGTCTCCACGCCCCAACGCAGCGCCTCGCTGAAGGACGCCGCGCCCACCGGCATGATCATGAACTCTTGAAAGTCGATGGTGTTCTTCGCGTGCACGCCGCCGTTGATCACGTTCATCATCGGCACCGGTAACACGTGCGCGTTCACGCCCCCGAGGTACTGATAGAGCGGCAGGTCGGCTTCCATCGCCGCGGCCTTGGCGTTGGCCAACGACACGGCCAACGTCGCGTTCGCCCCGAGACGAGCCTTGTTGTCCGTGCCGTCGAGGTCCACCATCGCAAAGTCGATCGAGCGCTGGTCCTCCGCTTCGTAGCCTTCGAGCGCGTCACAGATCTCGCCGTTGACGTAGCCGACGGCCGTCGAGACGCCCTTACCCATCCAGGTCGCACCGCCGTCGCGCAGCTCGACCGCCTCGTGGATCCCCGTGGAGGCGCCCGAAGGGGCGATCGCCCGACCGATCGCGCCCGACTCAAGGTGCACCTCGGCTTCGACGGTGGGATTGCCCCTCGAGTCCAGGACCTGACGGCCGAGGACGACTTCAATGGCGCTCATGAGGACTCCTTTAGTTCGCACCCAACGCTACTCAACCGCACTCAGGCCTCAGTAGCTGCTTCGGCCTCGACGATGACGTCGCGCAAGCTCGTCGCACGTTCTCGCAACACTCCCTCTAGGTCAACGCCGACCGACTTCGCGGCCGCCACGAGTGCGGTGAGCGCGTCGCCCCACGCCGCTGGGACCTCGGTCGTCGACGTCGCAGCGTGCGCGGTGTCCGCGTCGAGGTTCAGCGAGCTCAACGCGTGGACGGCGTGGTCGCGAGAGGCCGAAGGGTCGTCGAGCCACCCGTCCAGGAGCGCCGCTTTTCGCAGCAGCTTCGTGTAGAGCGTGAGGGCGGGCAACTGCCAGGCGATGCCTTCGGTGACACTGGTTCGACCCTTCTCCACCCGCTTCAGCGCCTCCCACCTCGAGGCGACCTCTTCGGCGCCGCTGACGCTCACGTCGCCAAAGACGTGAGGGTGACGACCGATCAACTTGTCGCGCAGCGTGTCCGCGATCGAGGCGAGGTTGAAGTTTCCCTCTTCCTCGCCGAGTTCGGCGTGAAAGAGGACCTGGAAGAGGACGTCTCCGAGTTCCTCTTCGAGGTGATCGACGACGACGTCATCGACGTCGCCCGCGGCGTCGGCGCGCGCGAAGGCCTCCAACGCGTCGATGGCCTCGTACGCCTCTTCGAGCAGGTGCCTCGTAAGCGACGCGTGGGTCTGCTCTTGGTCCCACGGGCACTCCGCGCGAAGGCGCCTCACGAACTCGACCAGGTCCCCCAGGGCGACCGAGGCGTCGCGGAACCCCTCGACCCAGAGCGACGTCAGATGATCGGCGGCGGCGAAGGTGGTGAGCGCGCTGGCGCGCAGCGCCACGACCTGCTCGTCCTCCAGTCCGAGATGGTGCAGCACGGTGACCGACACGTCGTCGGGCAGTCGATCAGCGACGCTCGCGAGCACTTCGGGCGAGTACGTTTGCAAGATCAACAGCGGTCCCGGTCCGCGGAAGTCCTCGCTCGAGGCGAGCGCGTCGGCGATCGTGAGCCCCTCGGTCATCGGGTCGCGCCCGAGCGTCGCGCACGCCACGTCGATCACCGAGACGGCTGGTTCGAGAATGGTCGTCACGTCCTCGCGCGACCGGAGCAGTTCGACCGTGCGCTCGGCGACCGTCGGCGAACCCGGCACCGCGTAGACGACCTCGTGGTCCGTGGCGTGGGTCGCGAGGGCCACCAGGTCCGCGACGATGGCCGCGTAGAGATCGTCGAAGGAGTCCGCGTCGTCATAGAACTCGTCGTAACTCACGACGTCCTCGAACGCCGCCGCCGCGGGGTGACGTCGAGTCCGCAGCCGCACGACCGGTGACGCCATCAACAACGAGTACGTCCGCGCGGTGAGGTGGTCCGCGGTGCCCGGGCCGAGTCCGACGACACGGACAACGGGCTTCACGAAGCGCTGGTGGCGCTACGCGTCAGCTGCTTTGCTCCGAGGACGTTGGGCGTGAGCAGCGTCGCCGGTGGGATGACCTCAAGGCCCGTCGAACTCAAGGTCCACTGACCAAAGGAGGGGTCGATGTGCACGGCGGCCTTGTAGAGCACGTCGTTCTTCACGGTACTGGCCGATTCAGCATTTAAGGAACGCAGATCATTCAGCACCGCGGTCTCGGCGTCCGCCAGTGGCGTGACGGTGCGCTTGGTGACCGCGACGTAGAGGGCGTATTCGGTGCTGTTGAGATCGACGAGTTGCGGCGTCGCGGGGAAGGTGTCGATCGCCGTGGTCCCGACGTCGGAGCGCACGTTGGCGTAGGCGCTGCTCGAGGGCGCGTAGCACCCGTACGCGCCGCCCTTGGTAGCCGAGGGGTCCTTCGAGAAGGTCTGCGCCAGCTGCGCCACGCTCATCCCGGCGGACTGATCCTTGGCGAAGGCGCTCACGTCGGCGGGCAGCACCAGCGCGATCGACACGCACAGCGTGTCGTAGGAAGAGGTGTGCTCGGCGTAGTAGCGCTTGATCGACGCGGTGGTCAAGGGAATGGCCGTCCTCACCTTCGCCACCAAATGCAACGACGTGGCCTGGTCCTCGATCTCGGCGGTGCGCATCTCGGCGGGCATCTCCGCGAGCGCCTCTTTGGCCGTCCCGGTGCACGCCGGGGTCCGCGAGGCGGCGGCCTCGGTGAGCTCGCTCTCCAGCGACGCCTTCGCCGCGGCGAGCTGCGTGGCGTTGGGTACGAACTTCATGACGGTGGTGACGTACTGGTTGATCGCCAGGCCCTCGACGCGAAGGTTGGACCAGGTGGCGGCCCCTTCGGCGTCGATCGAGTTGTGGCCGACGCCCGCGGAGTAGTTCGTCGCGTCGAGCGCATTGAGGTAACACGCCAGCGTCGGGTGCGTGTCGATGGCGCTCAACTCCGCGCGAAAGGTGTCACCGCTCACGTGTTGGTGATTCACGCTGAGCCCCGAAGAAAGGCCGCTGAGCCCGTAGACGGTGGCCCCGACGAGGGCCAGGACGAACAAGACGACGAGGCGGCGCACCTGTCTATGTTACTGAGTTAGGCGTCGGCGCTGATCGCGGGGGCGTAGAGCTCTTCGAGCAATGAACGGATCGCCGAGGAGGTTGCGGCACTCGCAGCGAGCTCGAGTCGGAGTTCTTTCGTCGACTCGTTGTACGCGCTCGAACCATGCGTGCGGCGCGCGCGCAGTTGCTGGCTGAGGCTCAAGGTCAGTGGCCCCATCTTCAACACGGGCTTCGATCGCACCCCGACGCGCGCGGGGAGCACGGCGACGGACGTGACCTCAAAGCGCAGACACGCGAGTCGCAACCTCGCCAACTCGAGCAGTCCCTCGGTCGCGGCCGGTAACGCCCCGTAGCGGTCGACCCACTCACTGGCGAGGTCCTCGAGTTCGGCGTCACTGGTGACGCTGGCGAGACGCCGGTACGCCTCGAGGCGGGCGTCGTCGGCTTCGACGTACTCCTTGGGTAGATGGGCCTCGCCCGGCACGTCGAGGTTGATCGGTGTGACGTCGGGGAGTCGCAGTCCCTTGGCGTCGGCGACCGCTTCGGCGACGAGTTGCACGTAGAGGTCGTACCCGACCGCCGCCACCGGTCCGGACTGGTCGTGACCGAGGAGGTTCCCGGCGCCACGAATCTCGAGATCGCGCATGGCGATCTTGAAGCCACTGCCGAGGGCGGTGTTGTCGCCAATCGTACGGAGGCGCTCGTAGGCCGTCTCAGAGAGTACCTGGTCAGCGGGGTGAAAGAGGTACGCGTAGGCCCGCTGACCGCTGCGCCCCACGCGACCACGCAGCTGGTGGAGTTGCCCGAGGCCCAGTCGTTCCGCGCGGTCCACGATCAAGGTATTGACCGAGGGCAGGTCGATGCCCGACTCGACGATGGTCGTACAGACCAACACGTCGTAGCGGCGCTCCCAGAAGTCGACCATCACCCGTTCCAACGTGCCTTCGTCCATCTGGCCGTGGGCGACGGCGACGCGCGCGTCGGGGACGAGTTGGCCGAGTCGGCGCGCCACCTGGTCGATGTCCGAGACGCGGTTGTGGACGAAGAAGACCTGGCCCTCACGGAGCAACTCGCGTCGGATCGCCTCGACGACGGCTGGTTCGTTGTACTCGCCGACGTGGGTGAGAATGGGCCGACGATCGGCCGGCGGCGTCGTGATCATCGAGAGATCTCGAATTCCGGTGAAGGCCATCTCGAGGGTGCGAGGAATTGGACTGGCGCTGAGGGTCAGTACGTCCACGCCGACCGAACGGGTCTTGATGGCCTCTTTGTGGGTCACGCCGAAGCGCTGCTCCTCGTCGACGACGAGGAGGCCGAGTTGTTTGAACGCCACGTTCTCCGAGAGCAGTCGGTGCGTGCCGATCACCACATCGATGGTGCCCTCGCGCAGCCCGAGCAGCGTCGTCCTGGTCTCGGCCTCGTCGACGAAGCGACTGAGCAGCGCCACTTTGACCGGGAAGCCCGCGAAGCGCTCGGAGAAGGTGGCGAAGTGTTGACTCGCCAACAACGTCGTCGGGACGAGCACGGCCGCCTGCGTGTTGTCCTGGACGGCCTTGAAGACCGCGCGCAGCGCGACCTCGGTCTTGCCGAATCCGACGTCCGCACAGATCAACCGGTCCATCGGTCGGGGCTGTTCCATGTCGGCCTTGACCTCAAGGATCGCTTGAGCCTGATCGGCCGTCAGCGTGAAGGGGAAGAGCTCTTCCATCTCGTGTTGCCACGCGGTGTCGGGAGAGAAGGCGCGGCCTTCAGCGACGCTTCGCAGTCTGTAGAGGTCGACGAGTTCCTGGGCGACGAGGAACGCCGCGGCGCGCGCCTTGGCCCGAGTCTTTTGCCACTCCGCGCCGCCCATGCGCGAGAGCGCCGGTCCGTCGCCCCCGGTGTAGGGCGTCAGCGCGTCGATCTGCTCGGTCGGCCAGTAGCTGCGCCCGTCTTTGAACTCGAGGATGAGGTAGTCGCGCGTGACGCCGTTGATGGCCCGGGTGGTGGTGCCGGAGAACCTCGCGACCCCGTGTTGACGGTGCACGACGTAACTACCCACGCTCAGGTCGTCGAAGAACCCGTCGACGGTGCGGCTCCTCGCGCGCGCGACGCGGCGCTGCGAGCGCCGACCCGTCAGGTCGCTTTCGCTCCAGACGACCACCTCTGGCTCGTCGAGCGCGAAGCCCGAGGGCAGCGTGCTTTCGAGCACCGTGATGCGCGAGTCGAGGGTGCGCAGCGGATCGGTCGTCACCTCGAGACCCTCGTTGCGCAGTTGCTCGGCCATGCGCGCGATCGCCGCCGCGCTCGAGGTCAGGACCACCCCTCGTCGTCGCGGCGACCAACTTCGCACGTGGGCGGCGATGCGCGCGGCGTCGCCTTGGACCGGCGGGGGCGAGGTGAGCTGACCCGTCGCACCGAGGGCCGCCGCGGAACTTTCGAGCGCGACGTCGACGCGACCCTCGAGTGCCTCCTCGTAGCTGACGTGCAACAACGGCACGTCGGTGGTCGCCTTCCAGGTCGCGGCAACGACGTCGGTGAGCTCACGCTCTTCCTCTAAGAGTTCACCCAGGCGCGCGCGCACGCGATCGGGCTCGACGACCAGCACGCGGGCGCCCGCCACCTCATCGAGCAAGGTGCGCGGTTGGTCGACGAAGAGGCCCATCCAACCCTCCATGCCGTCAAAGAGCTGCCCGGTCGCCAGCCGTTCGAGGGTGGACGAGGCCCAGGGAAAGCGACGCGCGAGTTCGTCCGCTCGCTGGCGCGTCGTGTCGCGGGGCAACCACTCACGCGCCGACGCCACGAGTGCGACCTCGACGTCGCCCGTGGAACGCTGGGTGGAGATATCGATCCTCGTGAGCCGCTCTATTTCGTCACCGAAGAAATCCAAGCGGATTGGTTCGTCGTTCTGCGCCGGCCACACGTCGACGATGCCCCCGCGCACCGCGAGCTCGGCTCGGTGCTCGACGGCCTGTTCACGGCGGTACCCGAGCGCGACGAGTCCGGCAACGAAGTCGTCGCGACCGAGTTCGGCGCCGCGTCGCACCGCGAGGGGCGCGTGCACGCCCTCGGGTGAGAGCACCTGAGCGAGGGAGCGTGCGGACGCGACGATCACCCGCGGCGCGACGCCCTCGGCAATCTGCCAGCGGAGCAGCGTGCGCAGCGCCATGACCTGGGCGTCGGGACTGACCCGCTCGAGGGGGTGCGTGTCCCACCCCGGCCAGAGGGCGACGTCGTCCTCGCCCAGCCACGCACGCAGCGCATCGGTGACGTGCTCGGCGTCACTCGAGGTCGCCGTCACCGCCACCGTGAAGGGTGTCTCGATCGCCAGGGCCGCGATGGCGAGGGGGGTGGCGAAACTCGACGGTACGAAGGAACCGGCGTGCAGCGCGGCGCGCATCGTCGGCGCGACGACCTCGAGGACGCGGCGCAGACCGCTGGTTTCGTTCACGATGCGTTGACGCGTCGCTGGGCCTCGTCGAAGTCGTACTCGAGCACCGTCTCGATCGCGTCCGCGGCTCGCACGACGTCGCCGGCGATCGCCTCGCGCTGGGCGCCCGTCGGACGACGCAGCACGTAGTCCGCCCCTTGTTCCTTTGAGCGAGGCTTCCCGATCCCGATACGTAACCGCGCGAACTCCTGGGTGCCGAGGGTCTGGGCGATAGAGCGCAGTCCGTTGTGACCGGCGAGACCGCCGCCGAGTCGCAGTTGCAACCGTCCGGGTTCGAGGTCGAGTTCGTCGTGCACCACGAGAAGGTTGGCGAGGTCGTCAATCGAGGTGCGACGCAGCAGCGGCGGCAGCGCGGCGCCCGACTCGTTCATGAACGTGGTGGGCACCGCGAAGGTGAAGGGACCTCGTGGGGTCGGGATCGTGACGCTCATCGCTCGTTGTCGGCGCTCCTGGGTGAAGCGTCCGCCCCGTCGAGCGACCACGAGACGAACGGCGTCGCCGCCGACGTTGTGCCGCGAACCTTCGTACTCGGACCCCGGGTTGGCGAGGCCGACGATGAGCATCGCGCTCGGTTGTCCTCGACGATCCTGCTCGCGAGCGCGCCGAAGCGCCACGACCTACTCCGCGGGCGCGTCAGTGGCCGCGACGGGCTTGGCGGCCCGTCCGGCGTGAGTGGCGACGACCGAGACGCTCGGGTCGCCCGCGGCCTCGACGCCCTTGGGGAGTTTGAGGTCGCCCACGCGGATGGCCGAACCCACCACGAGCTCGGAGATATCGACCTCGATGAAGTTGGGGATCTGGCTCGGACGACTGCGCACTTCGATGCTGAACATCTGCTGGTCGACCTCCCAGTCGGCGTGGCGGACTTCGACCGCGTCACCGATGAGGTGCAGGGGTACCTCGGCCACGACGGGCTGGTCGGGGTCGACGACCTGGAAGTCGATGTGCGAGACGGTGCCGCGCACCGGGTGACGCTGGATCTCGCGCGCCAACACGGTGTAGGTGGTGCCGTCGGCGTCGAGGGTGATGAGTGAGTTGAGGCCCTGGTCACCCGAGACCGCGGTGCGGAAGTCCTTGGCGTTCACCGCGACGGGTAACGGCTCGACGCCCTCGCCGTAGATGACCGCGGGGATCGAACCCGCGTGACGGAGTCGTCGCGAGCTCGCCGAGCCGTGAGCGCGATCGGTGGCGGCGTGCAACGTAACTGATGGCATGGGAACTCCTCTGAGAAATGACCGGGCGGCCCAGGGGCCACGCACAGGAGTTCTAGTCTACCGGGTCCCTTGGAGCGCCCACAACCGGCGCCGCGACCGCGCGAGGTCGGCGACGCTGCCGACCTCGCCGTGGGGCGTTACACGAGTTGGGCTTCGACCTCGTGGAGGTTCGCGGACCAGTCGTCGCCCTCAATGAGCCCGTAGGGCGTGGACCAGACGAGGTCCTCGTCCATGGCGACGTCGTTGGCGGGGACCGCGTTGAGGGTGGCTTTCGGGTAACCGTTGGTGACCTGCCACTCTTCGTGGTGCGCGATGGTCCAGATCAGGGGGACGACGGCGACGGCGACCGCCAGGATCATGAGGGGAACGGTGATGAGGATTGCAAGCATGTGGGGGGTGGGTCCCGAGGTTCGAGACCACTTCCTTTCTCTAATTCAGGCCATCGGTGTTGATGACCCCTCCACCTTGGCGTACGGGTCTGAAACCCTGGCGAGACCAACCTGAGCGCCAGCGGTGAATCGAACTCTCGCGACGTCGCGGCTCCTCGACGCCCGTGAATCCCAACCGCCACCGTCGCACCGTGGACCCGAGGTGGGTGCGCACCACGATTCACCGCTGGCTCTCAGCCGAACATCTTGGGGGACTTAGGGAGCTACAGCAGCATCTGTTTCGACGAGCCACGTCGACTTCGGTCGAAGAAGCCACGTCGAGCAGTGCAGCACCGTCTCGGGCGAACGTCCGGGACTCGAGTCATCGCGATGGCGATGAAAAGGAGCATCATGAGTGAAGAATCCAAACAGAAGGTGCGCGAGGTCGCGCGAGGCATGAGAACCCGCCGGATGATGGCGGGAGGCGCCGTCGGCGCGGCGTTGCTGGCCAGTGTCGCCAGTGGCGCCGTGTTCATCACGAGTTCCTCGGCGGCGTCGACCCACCACAGTTCGTCAACGAGCCACAGCGCCGCGACCGCCCCGACGGTGGCTGGCACGGTGACGGCCGTCGACGTGGCGTCCGNNCGACGACCTACGAAGACCGCACCGTGACCTCGGCGTCGCTGTCCGACGTCGCGGTCGGCGACATGGTCGCCGTGGTCGGCACCACCGCGTCCGGCGTCGTCACGGCGACGGACGTCAGGATCGGCGGTCCCTGCGACGGCGCGATGGGCGGTGCTCACGCGGCCCCCACCGCGGTCGGCACCGTCACGGCCGTCGATGCGACGAGCGACAGCTTCACGCTCAAGAGCGAAGACGGCACGGTCACGACGGTCGACGTCACCTCGACGACGACCTATGAAGACCGCACCGTGACTTCGGCGTCCCTGTCCGACGTCGCGGTCGGCGACACGGTCGCCGTGGTCGGCACCACCGCGTCCGGCGTCGTCACGGCGACGGACGTCAGGATCGGTACGCCCCCCACGGGTGCGGGATTCGGTGGGCCTGGCGGTCCCGGAGGTCCCGGCGCTCCCCAAGGGGCCTCGAGCCAGTCGTAGTCACAACGGCCCCTCGACGCGTCGCGCCGAGGGGCCGTTGAGGGAGTATCGAGCGGGGCGGTCGCCGGCTTAGTCCTCGTTGCGTGGTGCATCGAGCGCCGGCAAGGTCACCCGGAAGAGGGCGCCACCGCTGTCGCTGGAGGTTGCCGTCGCCCGCCCGCCGTGCGCGCGCAGGATTGATGCGACGATCGCCAAGCCGAGACCGGCGCCGCCGGTGGTGCGCGAGCGTGACGGGTCCGCACGGAAGAAGCGCTCGAAGAGTTCCGCGCCGCGTTCGTCGTCGAAGCCCGGCCCGTCATCGCGCACCTCGACGACGGCGAGGTCTCCCTCGCGCGCGACGCGCACGCTCACGGTGGTGCCCGCGGGGGTGTGGGCGCGCACGTTAGCCAGCAGGTTGTCGACGACTTGTCGTAACGCGCTCCAGTCCCCCATCACCTCGACGGGTTCCGCGGCGCGGAAGGTGACCGGCCAGTCGGGTCCGACCGTACGCGCGGTCTCGATCGATTCGGCGACGAGACCCGTCAACTCCACCGGTTCGGGCACGAAGGGGTGCGGCTCGTCGTAGCGGGCCAGCACCAAGAGGTCGTCGACGAGCCGCGCCATCCGGTCGGCCTCTCGTTCAATCCCCTCCATAACGCGCGGCAGATCGGACTCGAGGTCGGCGACGCCTTGATTGAAGAGTTGCGCGTACGCCGACACCGCGGCGACGGGCGTCTTTAGTTCGTGCGACGCGTCGGCCACGAAACGACGCAGGCGATTCTCAGAGGACTGCAACTCATCAAAGGACGTCTCGATGCGCTCGAGCATGACGTTCAGCGCCGTCGCGACGTGGCCGACCTCGGTGCGCTCACTGGCGTTGGGCACCCGGTGCTCGAGGTCGCCACCGGAGATGAGATCTGCGGTGTCGACCACGTCGCGCAACGGTCGCAGCCCCACTCGCACGAGCCAGAGCTCCACCACGATCCCCGCGATCAACGCGGCGGCGGTAATCAGAATCTCCAAGAACAACAGACGGCGCAGCGTGGAGGAGATGTCCCCGATGGGCGCCGCGACGACGAGCACGTCGCCGTTGGTCAGTTTCGACGCTCGCACGCGAAAGGACGGTCCGTCCTTCGACGTCGAGGCGACGGTGAAGAACGTGACGGGTTCGTGCGGGTCACTCGCGGTGCGCGAAAATCCGGTAATCGGCGTCGGGAGAAGGGGGTAGTAGGCCTTTTGGCCCGGGGTGAAGGCCGGGCAGGTCTCGCCCGCCACCGCCCCGTGGGCGCTCGAGAGTACCTCGATGAACATGCCCGGCGCGCTCTCGCGACCGACCCCGCAGAAGTTCGACTGGCCCGGCGTGTCGTCGACCCCGTTGGCGGGAGCGCCGGGTGTGCCGTGGCCGCCGCCGTGGTCGGCGGCGACCTCGACGGGGATGTGGCTGAGCTCCAAGGTCGAGTCGGTCTGTTGGTAGAGGTAGGACTTGAGCGAGGTGTAGACCGCCACGTCCGCGACGGTGAGGGCGAAGAGCGCCACCAGCACCGCCGCGACGACGAGGCGGGTACGTAGGGAGAACTGACGCGTCACGGCGACTCTCGAAGGACGTAGCCCACGAGACGGATGGTATGAATCAGCGGCTCGCCGTAGGCGTCGAGTTTTCTGCGCAGATACCGGACGTAGGTCTCGACGATGTTCTGGTTTCCGTCGAAGTCGTAGTGCCACACGTGATCGATGATCTGGTCCTTCGAGAGCACCCGCCGCGGGTTAAGCAAGAACAGTCGCAACAAGTTGAACTCGGTGGCGGTGAGGCGGACGTGGTGATCCCCTCGCCACACTTCGTGACTCTCCTCGTCCATCACGACGTCGGCGAAACGCAGACGGCGGTCCTGCTCGGGGCTCTGTCCCCGACGCAGGATCGCCTTGATCCGCGCGACGACCTCAACGAGTGAGAACGGCTTCGTGACGTAGTCGTCCCCGCCCACGGTGAGCCCCTCGACTCGGTCTTCCACGTCGGACTTCGCGGTGAGGAAGAGGACCGGCACCTTGATGCCGTCCGCTCGAAGTCGCTTCGTTACCTCGATGCCGTCGAGGTCCGGCAACATGACATCGAGGACGACGAGGTCGTAGGAGCCGTCCTGCACCTTCTGCAGCGCCACGCGGCCCGCGAACGCGACGTCGACGTCGAATCCCTCGTAGCGAAGGACCGTGGCGACCGAATCGACGATGGACGCTTCGTCGTCGACGACGAGGATCCGTGCGCGCCCGCTCTGCTGGTCTGGCATCGTGCCCTCCCTCGGCGTCGACGAGACTCCATTGTTGCGGGGAATTGCTCACCCTCGCTGAGAGTGGGCTGAACCTGCGCTGAGAACGCGTCCCGCACTTCGAGCGCGGCGACGAGCAGTTCGCTAGGTCTGACTCGTGAGGAGCGATCGACGAGCGCTGTAGTCCTCGGGGTCGATATCGCCTCGGGCGAGTCGCTCGTTCAAGATTCGCAGCGCGTCGCTCGATCCGTGCGAGTTCTTTCCGCCCTCTCGTTCGTGCCGCCGAGCGAACATCAAGACCGCGAGCACGACGAGGGCCGCCACGATGAGGATCACGAAGAGTCCGAAGGCCTGACCGCCCCCGCCGGGGCCCGTTCCGAAAAAGTGCATTGGACCACGGGGACCAAATGGAAACGGCGGCTGGGGAACTCTGACGTGTTGCATGTGCGTCCTTTCGACGTACCCACAGGTCTAGATGAATACGGGACCCGATACAAGCGCGTCGGGACCGAGCGAGCCGATTCTTAAATAATTCTTCACTCCCCCGCGAGCGCAGCTCGACGGCATCTCACGACACGCGACCAGCCAAAGAGACCTGCGACCAGCCCCGTCACCATCAACGCCATCACCGCCAGCAAGGTCACGGGCGCCACGTCGCTCGAAAAGACGATGCCGTTGCCCAGGCCGTCGCGAATCACCGATGGCGCGTAGAGCGCTTCGCACGTCCACCAGAGCACGGTACCGGTCGTGACGACGACCATCATCGCGACGAGGGCGGAGGCGTCCACCACGAGAAAATGGAGGACCACGCGTGAGAGGTCGAGGCGACGCGAGACCGATACCGCAGCCCACGTCAGCGTGGCGAGGGCTGCGACGACGCAAAGTCCGGATGCGACGACGACGACTTCGTAGGCGACGAGGGTGCCGTTTCGTTCTTGAACATTCAACGTCTGTGCCCACAGGACGGTGCTCGTCGACGCCGCGAGTGCGATACCCGCGGCGGCGAGGCTCCCCAGCAACGGGCGGCGCACCGCGGACCATCCTCCCGCTCGCAGGAATCGAACGAAGGAAGGAAACACCACCGCGGCCGCCGACAGCACCAACACCACGCCGAGCGCGCCCGCCCCGCCCACGGCGTCGAACGCAATCGTCGGCAGCGCGCGATGCGAACTGGGCGTCGCGCCACGCCACCGATCGGTGAACTTCGAAAAGACCGCACCCGCCACGATGAAGAGCGACCAGCCCACGAGGACGACCTGGGAACCGGAGCGAAGGCGCTGCGCGGGAGCAGCGAACGTGCCCGTGACGCCGGCGGCGCGGGTTCGCTCCACGGTGCCGGCGCGGGCGATCGATACTCGTGCCGCCAAGGGCACACGGCCTTCCCCGTAGGCGTCCTCCAGCAAGGCGAGAAACTCCTCGCCGTAACGGGCCCGCCACGTCTCGGGGAACCACCGCAGGAGACGCTCGCGGACCGCGACCGGCTTCACGAGGGGACCACGCCGATTCCGCGCGGCGATGTGACGACATGAGGCTCCCAATGTCCGAGACGCCGAGCGCCTTCGGAGGCGAGCGCACTCATCTCGGCCACGGCGGCGCCGAGGGCCGCTCGACCGGCGCCAGTGATCCGGTACGGCCGGCGGCGATCGGTGCTCTCGGTCGGGGCGATGAAGCCACGCTCTTCGAGACGAGTGATGGCGCCGTAGAGGGTACCTGGTCCAAGTACCACACCCGCGAAGGATTCGATGTCCTTTAGTAGCGCGTGGCCGTGCTTCTCGCCCGAGGCGAGACTCGTCAAGATCAACACTGCCGGTTCGTTTTGTCGCCCTAGATCCGAGGCGAGCTTGGACTTTTTTACCATGGGTCGAACACTACTACGTCTGACGTAGTAGTGTTCGACCGACGTCGCACGGCGCGGTCGTCGCGTCTAGAGGAGGTTCTCACCGCCGAAGATGTCCGACACCGAGGTGTCATCGAAGATGGCCGCAATGGCGTTCGCGAGGATCGGCGCGATGGAAAGGACCTCCAACTTCTCAAAGCGCTTCTCCGGTCCGAGCGGCAGGGTGTCGGTGACGATGACCCGACTGATGGGGGCGTTAAAGAGGCGGTCGACGGCCGGTGGCGAGAAGACCGCGTGGGTCGCCATGACCCAGATATCGTTCGCGCCGTGGGCCTTTAAGAGGTCACAGCCCGCGACGATGGTGCCCGCGGTGTCGATCATGTCGTCGATCAACACGCAGTGTCGACCGTTGACGTCACCGACGATGTGGCGGGCCTCGGCGACGTTCGCGACGCCGCGGGGGCGCGTCTTGTGCACGAGGGCGAGGTCGCAGCCCAGGTGCTGCGCGTAGCGCTCGGCGACCTTGACGCGACCGGCGTCGGGCGCGACGACCACGAGTTCGTGCGGGTTGGCGTTGGCCTTGAGGTAGGCCTCGAGCACCGGGGCCGCGACCAGGTGGTCGACTGGCACGTCGAAGAATCCTTGGATCTGACCGGAGTGGAAGTCCACCGACAGGACCCGGGTGGCGCCGGCCACCTGGAGCATGTCGGCCAACAACTTGGCGGTGATCGGCTCGCGGCCGGCGGTCTTACGGTCCTGACGGGCGTACCCGTAGTTCGGGATCACCGCGGTGATGCTCTTCGCCGAGGCGCGCTTGGCGGCGTCGATCATGATGAGCTGTTCCATCACCGCGTCGTTTACCGGCGAACCGTGGGTCTGCATGATGAACACGTGCGCCCCACGAATCGAATCGTCGATGCGACAGTGGATTTCGCCGTCGGCGAACTCGCGGAGGTTCGCCTCGGTGATCTCCACGCCGAGTTTGTCCGCGACGTCGGCGGCGAGCGCGGGGTGGCAACGACCCGTGACGATGACCAGGCGACGCTTGGCGAGGGACTCCACGGCGCAAGCGTATCCGCGAACGAGGTCTCAGTGAGAAGGCGGTGACGAGGGCGTGATCACTTCGCCCGGCGCTACGTCGGCGCCGGGCGAGAGGACGACGAATGAACCGACGCGCGCTTGGGCGCCGATGCGAACCTTCGTCGCTTCGACCGCGCCGACCACGGCGTCCTCCCCGACTTCGACGTCGCGCAGCATCGCGTTGGGTCCGATCTCGGCGCCTCGCGCGATGACGCAGTGTCCGCGCAGCACCGTGCCGGGTAAGAGTGAGACCTCGGCGGCGAGTTCGACGTCGGCGTCGACGTAGGTATTTGCGGGACTCCACATCGTCACGCCCCTCGTGAGCCACCCGTCGTTGATGCGCTGGCGCATGACGGCCTCGGCGCGCGCGAGTTGACGTCGGTCGTTGATGTTCGATCCCTCGGTCGCGTCGTCGAGCATCACCGAGGCGGTCACGTGCCCGAGGTCGTGGAGGACCGACACCAGGTCGGTCAGGTAGTACTCCTCTTGAGCGTTGTGGCGGTCGAGGTGACGCAGCGCTGGGCCCAGGAGGCTGTGGCGAACCACCATCACCGAGGTGTTCACTTCGGTGATGGCTCGCTCGTCGCTCGTGGCGTCACTCTCTTCGACGACCCGCTGGAGGCTGCCGTCCTTGGCGTGGATCATTCGCCCGTAGCCGGTCGGGTCCTCGACTCTCGCGCCGAGCATCGTCAGTGCGGCGTGGCGTTCGCGGTGCGCCTCCAACAAGCGTGCGACCGACGAACGACGCAGGAGGGGCGCGTCCCCGGGCAGGATCACGACGTCGCCGTCGTCCTCACCAAAGGCCTCATCGAGGGACGACAGCGCCACGCCGACGGCGTGACCAGTCCCGAGTTGCTCTCGCTGTTCAACGAAAGTGAGGCGAGCGTTGGGCGCACGCCGTTCGCTGATCTCCTTTTCGACCCACGTCGCCTCCCGCCCGACGACGACGACGGTCGCGCGCACGTCCTCGGACGGCGCGGCGTCGAGGACGTAGAGCACCATCGCGCGGCCACAGAGGTGGTGCAGGGGTTTGGGTCGCGCGGAGCGCATCCGGGCCCCCTCGCCGGCGGCGAGGACCACGACACACGTTGCACGTTTCACCCATCTATCTCTAGCAGGACTCCTCTACGATTCATGACGTGACCCGCGAAACCTACGACGAATTTTCTCTCTTCGAGGAGAATCGCAGCGAATGGGGCCTCAGCGTCCCTATTCCCCCCGTGCAGCGATTCTTCGTCGCCGTCGATGGCCTACGCCAGGTCAGCGGACTGCGCTGGGGTGCGGGCGAGCCTGAACTCGTGCTGATCCACGGTGGCGCCCAGAATGCCCACACTTGGGATACGGTCGCCCTCGCGCTTCAGCGCCCTCTCCTCGCCCTCGACCTACCGGGTCACGGACACTCGGACGGCTCGCCGTATTCCGGTTCCGCGGCGACCAGTCACGCGAAGGACGTCGCGGTGGCGCTCGATGAACTGATCTCCCCGCCACTGCCCCTCGTCGGGATGTCCCTCGGTGGGATCACCTCGATCATTCTCGCCGCGGCACGTCCGGACCTCGTGTCGCGGCTGGTGTTGGTCGACATCACCCCCGGCGTCAACGCCGACAAGGCCCGCCACATCACCGACTTCGTGAACGGCCCGAAAACCTTCGACGACTTCGACACGCTGCTCGCGCGCACCATCGAACACAATCCCACTCGTTCGGTCTCCTCCCTGCGACGAGGCATCTTGCACAACGCGGTCCAACGTCCCGATGGCACCTGGGTGTGGCGCCACCAGCAGCACGCACCCTCGGACCGGCCGGCGCCTGACGCCGGCGACCTCTGGGGCACACTCGGTTCGCTCACGATGCCCGTCACACTGGTGCGCGGGATGGCGGCTGGCTCCGTCGTCGACGACGCCGACGAGGCCGAGTTGCTGCGACGACTGCCTGACGCGGAGGTGGTCCGCGTCGAGGGCGCGGGCCACTCCGTCCAGGGCGATCAACCACTCGTGCTCGCCGCCATCCTCGAACGTGAGCTCCTGAGGGCGTGACGAGCCACGAACTCGCCGTTCGCCCGCTCAGAGGTTCGTCCGGCGTATCGTCGATGACACGTACGTCGCAACCACTCGAAGGAGGGACTGGCGGGCGCACTCACTATGGCTTCACCCTGACCGTCCAGAACGAGGAGTATCCCTACGGCTACGTCAGCGCCTCGGGCGACGCCACCGTGGAGGACTCGCCGACGCGTGAGGACATCGTCGCGATCGCGCGGCGATACCGGCCAGAACCAGAAGCCGCCGAATTCGCCGAGGCGTCATTTACCAGCAGCGAGGTGCTCGTGCGGATGCGGCCGACGACCTGGTTCAGCCAGGACTACTCCAAGTTGTGAGCCTCAATGGGGGCCCCGCGGAGCGACTTCAACGACCGTGGCTGGACGTCGCGGACCAAAAACTCGCTGGCGAACTCGCTGGCGGGGGAGGGCTCGAACCTCCAA
>PLER01000027.1:5963-8913 GCA_003136495.1 Acidimicrobiaceae bacterium | reverse complement strand
GCGCGCTCGAGACTGAGGTGCAGCGTCGCGGGTACGACCGCGTCGGGGCCGCTCGGCGCCTCACCCAACTCCGCCCCGCCGTCGAACCACGCGACGACCTCCGCGTCGTAACTCGACGTGTGGGCGAAGGCCGCTCGCGCGAGGGCGTGGCGAGTGGCGTCGCTGAGGACGCCAGATGAGCGGAGCTCCTCGAGGACCGCCCCGTACTGCGTGGGGCTGGTTACCACGCCGACGTGGCGGTGGTTCTTCGCCGCGGCGCGCACCATCGAAGGCCCGCCGATGTCGATGAGTTCGATGGAAGGATTGGAGGTGAACGGGTAGAGATTGCAGATCACCAACTCAATGGGGGTGATGTCGTGGGCGGCCAGTGCGTCGCGGTGTTCGGGTACGTCGAGGTCCGCCAGGATCCCGCCGTGGATGCGCGGGTGCAGGGTCTTCACGCGACCATCGAGCATCTCGGGAAATCCGGTCACCTCGGCGACGTCGGTGGTCCGCAGTCCCGCCTCGCGCAGCGCCGTCGCGCTGCCGCCCGAGGCGACGAGTTCGAAGCCCAGTTCCTGCAGCCCTCGCGCGAAGTCGACCAGTCCGTCCTTGTCGTACACGCTCACTAACGCTCGCATCTACCTCTCCTCCATGGCGTCGGCCACGCTACCTGGCTCGTCGCCGCGGGCGAGTGACGCCATCACCCTAGCGACGACCTCGGGGTAGAGCACTCGTTCGACGGTCTTGATGCGCTCGTGCAGTGACGCCTCGTCGTCCTCGGCGAGTACGACCACTCGACGTTGCGCGAGGATCGGTCCATCGTCGAGCGCCTCGGTCGCCACGTGCACCGTGCAGCCCGTCTCACCGACCCCCGCCTCGAGCGTCGCCGCGACGGCGTGCCACCCCTTAAAGGCGGGTAGCAAGCTCGGGTGGGTGTTGAGGATCCGACCGGGGAAGGCGCGGTGCAACGCGCCGGTGACGATCGTGCCGAAACCGGTCATCGCGATGAGGTCGATCCGGTGCTCGACGAGCACCCGGGCGAGCTCCTCGCTGTAGCGCTCTCGGTCGAACGCCGTGGTGAAGCCCCCGAAGTCGCGTCGATCGACGAGCAACGTCTCGATGCCCGCGTCACGCGCGACGTCGAGCCCCCGACAGGGGCGGTCGGAGGCGACCAGTGAGATTTCGAGTCCCGCGTCGATCATGGCCTCAAGAATCGTGCCCGACCCCGAGACCAGTACGCAGAGGCGAATTGGGGCCAAGCGCTACATCGCCCGGACGATGTCGATCATCTTCGCGCCCGCCTCAGTGGGGTTCTGACAGACGTGCACCCCCGCGTCGGCGAGGGCGTCCATTTTCGCCTGAGCGGTCCCCTTAGACCCGGAGATGATCGCCCCCGCGTGACCCATCTTTCGCCCCGGGGGGGCGGTGACCCCCGCGACGTAGGCGACGACGGGCTTGGTCATGTTGTGCTTGATCCATTCGGCGGCGCGCTCTTCCTCGGAGCCACCGATCTCACCGATCATCATGACGGCCTTCGTCTCAGGGTCGGCTTCGAAGGCGGCCAGGCAGTCGATGAAGTTGGTACCCGGCACCGGGTCGCCCCCAATCCCCACGCAGGTGGTCTGACCGATGCCCTGGGTGCTCAACTCGTGCAACGCCTGGTAGGTCAGCGTCCCCGACCGAGAAACGATGCCGACGGGGCCACCCGCCAGGGCGATGTCGCCCGAGGTGATGCCGATGTTGCACTTACCGGGACTGATGATGCCCGGGCAGTTCGGCCCCAACAGGCGCACGCCCGGAAAGTCCTCGACCAGGCGGTTGTAGGTGACGGCCTCGTCGTGGGCGGGGATGCCCTCGGTGATGCAGACAATGAAGGTGATGCCGCCCTCGGCGGCTTCCAGGATGGCCGCGGGGGCGAACTTGGGGGGCACCACGACGAAGGACGCCGTGGCGCCCGTGGCCGCGACCGCTTCTTTGACCGAGTCAAAGACCGGTACGCCGTCGACGTCGGTGCCACCCTTGCCGGGGGTGACGCCGCCGACGACCTTGGTNNCCGTAGTCGCGGTTGCGCAGGCCGTGGAATCGACCCTGACCGCCGGTGAGGCCCTGGACGATGACCTTGGTGTTCTCGTCTACGAAGATGCTCATGAGGTCCTCAGTTCGCCAACGACACGGCGCGTCGCGCGGCGTCGAGCATGGTGGGTTCGGTAATTAGGTGGTCGTTCAGGTGCGGCGCCAGGATGGCCCGACCTTCTACTGCGTTGGTGCCGTCGAGACGGAGCACGATCGGTGCGGCGATGCTCACACGTTTGAGGGCTTCGAGGACGCCGTTGGCGACCTCGTCGACGCGGGTGATGCCACCGAAGATGTTCACGAAGATCGACTTGACCATCGGGTCGGCGTTGATGACCTCTAAGGCTGCGGCCATGACGTCGGCGTTCGCGCCCCCGCCGATGTCGAGGAAGTTCGCGGCCGTGCCGCCCACCTGATTGACCACGTCGAGGGTCGACATCGCCAGTCCCGCGCCGTTGGCGATGATCCCGACGGTGCCCTCGAGACCGATGTAGTTGAGGCCGCGCTCCTTGGCCATCTTCTCCCTCGGGTCTTCGAACTCGCCCTCGCGGTACGCCTCCCACTCGGGGTGGCGAAAGGACGCGTTCTCATCGAGCGTGACCTTGGCGTCGAGGGCGTGCACGGTGCCCGTCGGGGTGAGGATCAACGGGTTGATCTCGGCTAAGTCGCAGTCCCCCTCGGTGTAACAGGTGTAGAGCTTGACGAGTAGTTCGGCCGCCTGCTCGCGCGCCACCTCGTCGAGCTCCGCCTCGGCGACCCAACGTCGCGCCGTCTCGAGGTCGAGCCCGCGCACCGGGTCGATGGAGAGGAAGGAGATCGCCTCGGGGTTCTCCTCGGCCACGACCTCAATCTCGACGCCGCCCTGGGCGCTCAACATCCCGAGGTGCGTCTTGTT
>PLER01000027.1:0-5956 GCA_003136495.1 Acidimicrobiaceae bacterium | reverse complement strand
TCCTCCACGTTGACGGCCAATTTGACGCCGCCCGCCTTACCCCGCCCGCCAACTTTGACCTGCGCCTTGACGACGACGGGGTAGCCGACGCGTTCGGCGACCGCGACGGCTTCCTCGACGGTGTCGGCGACGTCGCCGGGCGATACGGCGATGCCGTAGCGCGCGAAGTACTGCTTGCCCTGATACTCAAAGAGGTCCATTCACGTCTGCTTTCGGTTTGGGGGGAAACTACTGTGTCGCGACTTAGTGCAGCTGCGCCTCGCGGGCGTCCAGGGTCGATTCGAGCCACGTGCCGATCTCGTCGAGCGAGGCGCCGGGGGTGAAGACGCGCGCCACGCCGCTCGACTCGAGGACCGCGATGTCGTCGTCGGGGATGATGCCCCCCACCATGAGCAGCACGTCCTCGCGTCCCTGGCTCCGGAGAAGATCGACGACCCGGGGCACCAACACCAAGTGCGCCCCGGAGAGTAGGGAGAGACCCAGGGCGTCGGCGTCTTCTTGGATGACCGCTTGGACGATCTGNNCGGTCGTGTCCGTCGAGGCCGGGTTTCGCGACCACGACTCGATAGGTGCGTTGCATCAGTTGTCAATCATAGGGGCCCTACGATGTGGCTCTCGAGGTGCGGCCCTCTCGCGCCTCGGCGACCGCGACCCCCTCGCGGTTACCAGATAGTAGGAAGGATGCCGTGGAGCACGACGTCGAACTGCCGCGCACGGTCGTGGTCCTCGGGGGCAGTTCGGACATCGCCCGGGCCCTCACCAAGAAACTCTGTCTCGCCCGGGCGCACACCGTGGTGCTCGCCGGTCGCCGTCAGTCGCTGCTCGACGAGGCGGCGAGCGAAGCCCTCGACTACGGCGCGACGAGGACCGAGACCGTGCTCTTCGACGCCGAAGACCCCGCCAGCGCGGCCCGCGCGGTCACAGAGGCCTTCGAAAAGGCCGGCGGTGACGTCGACCTGGTGGTGGTGTCCCTCGGAGCACTCGGTGACCAGTTCGCCGACGAAAACGACGCCGCTCGCTCGACGGCGATGATGAACATCAATCTCACCTGGCCGGTCGCCGCGCTCGCCGACGTTCGTCGACGCCTCCTCGCCCAGGGACGCGGTCGCATCCTCGTCATGAGTTCGGTCGCCGCCGTGCGGGTGCGCCGCGTGGGCTATCTCTACGGCGGCGCGAAGGCGGGACTCGACCGAGTGTCGCTCGGTCTCGCCCAGTCCCTCGAGGGCACCGGCGTCTCGCTCCACCTCGTGCGTCCCGCCGTCGTGCGGACCCGAATGGCCGTGGGTCGCGATGAGCCGCCCTTCACGACCGGCGCGAACGAAGTGGCCGACAACGTGATGCGGGGACTCGCGAAGGGCGACCGCGTCATCTGGAGCCCGCCCATCCTGCGCTACGCCCAACTGGGCATTCGCCTGCTGCCCACGCCGCTGTGGCGACGCGTCGCGGAGCGCTGAGGAGAACTAACTAGGCGCGATGAAGCGGTGTCATCGCCAACACCAGGTGCTTGGTGCCGTGTTCGTCGAAGTTCACCGTCGCTCGGGCGTGATTGCCCTCGCCCTCGACGCGCGTCACCGTGCCCGCACCGAAGCGGTCGTGAATCACCGCGTCGCCGACCTCGAGGCCCAGTAACTCCGCGCCCGTCGAACGAACCGGCGGCGCGGCCCCGGTGCCGAAAGCCCGTCCCGACGTGAACTCCGTCGCTCGCCCGACGAAACCGTCGTCCTCTAAGGAAAAACTCGATCGTCGCGTGGGCACGGTCGAGGAGAGGTCGGTGACGAGTTCAGCGGGGACCTCCTGGAGGAACCGGCTGGCGATCGCTTCCACGCGTTGACCCCAGAGCGTGCGCGTCCACGCGTGGCTCAGGACCAGAAACCGCATCGCGCGCGTCACGCCCACGTAGAAGAGTCGCCGCTCTTCTTCGAGCTCCGCGTCGTCCGAGAGCGCGCGACGATGGGGGAAGACCGTCTCTTCGAGGCCCGTGACCGCGACCGCGGGGAACTCGAGGCCCTTCGCGACGTGGAGCGTCATGAGCGAGATGGCCCCCTCACCGCTACCGAGCTGGTCGGAGTCAGCGACGAGCGCCATGCGCTCGACGAAGTCGAGCAACGTGTCGTACTGCGCGGCGGCCGAGGCGAGTTCCCCCAGGTTCTCTAACCGTGAGTAGGCCTCGTCGCTGTTCTCGGCGCGCAACGCGTCGCCCATGCCTGACTCGCGCACGATCGCGTCGATGATCTCGCGGGGACTCAGGTCATTCGCGAGGGCGCGGAGCTCATCGAGCATGAAGGAGAACTTCCCGGTGCCCGTGAGGGCCTTGCCGGTGAGCCCGGCCGCCGCACCGTAGTGCGCGGCCTCGGCGAAGGAGAGTCCGTGCTCGGCGGCGTAGGCGCCGAGTTTGGCCTGCGCGGCCTCACCGACGCCGCGCTTGGGGTCGTTGATGACCCGCCGCGCCGAGGCCTCGTCGCGCGGGTTGACGATCAAGCGCGCGTAGGCCAGCGCGCTCTTGATCTCCTTACGGTCGTAAAAGCGCATACCCGACACCACGCGGTAGGGCACGTTCGCGCGCAACATCTCTTCTTCTAACACCCGACTCTGCGCGTTGGTGCGGTAAAAGACCGCCAGGTCGTTCCAACTCAGACCGTGTTCGGACCGGAGTCGTCGTAGCTCACTCGCGACCCAGCGACCCTCGTCGTACTCGTCGCCCGCGCGATAGAGGCGGATCTTCTCCCCCTGGGCCCCCTCGGTGAAGAGGTTCTTCGGGTGCCGACTCGCGTTCTTCGCGATCACCGCGTTGGCCGCGTCGAGGATCGTCTGGGTCGAGCGGAAGTTCTGCTCGAGGACGATCACCTCGGCGTCGGGGAAACGTTGTTCGAACTGCAAGATGTTGCGCACGTCGGCCGCGCGGAAGCGGTAGATGGACTGGTCCGAGTCCCCGACCACGCAGAGGTTACGGTGCTCGGCCGCGAGCATCATCACCAGTTCGTTCTGCACGCCGTTGGTGTCTTGGAACTCGTCGACCAACAGGTACTTAAAGCGCATCTGGTAGGACTCGAGCACCCGGGCGTCCGCGCGCATCATCAACACGGCGTTCACCAAGAGGTCGTCGAAGTCCATGGCGTTCGCGGTGCGCAGTCGCTTCGCGTAGGCGAGGAACACCTCGGCGATGCGGCGACGCTGGGGGTCGTCCCCGAAGGTGTCGAAGTACGTCTCGGGCGAGAGCATCTCGTTCTTCGCCGCGGAGATCGCCGCGGACACGCTGCGTGGGCTGAGCCGCTTGGTGTCGAAGTTGAGCTCTTTCATGATCCGTTCGACGGCCGTTTCGGCGTCGCCCGCGTCGTAGATGGTGAATCCCCGCTCGTAGCCGAGCACGTCGGCGTGGGCGCGCAGCATGCGCAGGCACGCCGAGTGAAAGGTGGACACCCACATCGGACGCGCGTCCTCGCCCACTAGCTCGACCACGCGCCGGCGCATCTCGTCGGCGGCCTTGTTGGTGAAGGTGATGGCCATGATCTCGTACGGCCGCGCGTCCCCGGTCGCGAGCAGGTGCGCGATCCGCCGCGTCAACACTCGCGTCTTGCCCGAGCCCGCGCCGGCGATCACCAGCAAGGGTCCCCCGCGTTGCACGACCGCCGCACGCTGGGGCGCGGTGAGCCCTTCTAAGAGTGTCGCGGGGTCCCGCCGCGAAGGCGCGTGGGAGTTGTCCCAGAGCGCCTCGTCAGAGAACGATCCCCGACTCACTCCCACTCAATGGTGCCCGGTGGCTTGCTCGTGACGTCGAGGGCGACGCGATTGACGCCTTCGACCTCACGGATTAACCGGTTCGCGATCGCCTCAATCACGTCGTAGGGCAGCCGTGCCCAATCGGCGGTCATCGCGTCGTCGCTCGTCACCGCGCGGATGATGATGGGGTACGCGTAGGTGCGGCCATCTCCCATGACGCCCACAGTACGCACGGCCGGTAACACCGCGAAACTCTGCCAGAGCTCGCGATAGAGGCCGGCCTTTCGGATCTCGTCGACCACCACGTAGTCGGCGTTGCGCAAGATCTCCGCTCGTTCACGGGTCACCTCGCCGATGATGCGCACGCCAAGCCCCGGTCCCGGGAAGGGCTGGCGCCACACGATCTCTGGCGGCAGGCCCAACTCCTCCCCCACCCGGCGGACCTCATCCTTAAAGAGGGTGCGCAGTGGTTCGACGAGCTCGAAGGAGAGGTCCGCGGGCAGTCCGCCGACGTTGTGGTGACTCTTGATGTTGGCGGCGTGGCCCGAACCCGACTCGATGACGTCGGGGTACAGCGTGCCCTGGACGAGGAAACGAGGTCCCTCGCCGTCTTTGGCCAGGTCGCGCGCGACGGCTTCGAACTCGCGTATGAACAGCTCCCCGATGATCTTGCGCTTGGCCTCGGGGTCGGTGACGCCGGCCAGGGCTTCAAAGAATCGGTCCGCCGCCTTGACGTGAATCAACTCGACACCGAACTGGCGGGTGAAGGTCTCTTCGATCTGTTCGCCTTCGTCCTTGCGCATCAGCCCGGTGTCGACGAAGACGCACGTCAACTGCTGGCCGACCGCTTTGGTGACGAGCGCGGCGGCCACCGCGGAGTCGACACCCCCCGAGAGCGCACAGAGCACCTTCGCCGAACCGACCTGTTGGCGAATCGCGGCGACCTGTTCTTCGATGATCGATGTATTCGTCCACGCCAGCGGGATGACCGCGACGTGGTGCAAGAAGTTCGTCAGGAGTTCCTGTCCGCGTTCAGTGTGCACCACTTCGGGGTGGAACTGGACGGCGTGCAGTCGCCGCGCGACGTCTTCCATCACCGCGACCTTCGCCTCGGGTGAGGAGGCGGTGACGACGAAGCCCTCGGGGGCAGTGGCGATGGCGTCACCGTGACTCATCCACACCGTGCTCGACGTCGGCCAGTCCGTCATCAAGACCGTCGGGCCGTGGCGCGTCAGCGTCGTGCGCCCGTACTCGCCGACCCCGGTGTTGGCGACCTCGCCGCCTAACTGTTGGGCCATGAGTTGCGCGCCGTAACAGATGCCGAGGATCGGAATCCCGAGGTCGTAGATCGCCGGATCGAGCGACGGCGCCGGCACCGCGTAGACCGACTTGGGACCGCCGGAGAGGATGAGGGCGCGCGGGGCCTTGGCCTTCACCTCGGCGGCACTGATCGTGCTCGGCACGATCTCGGAGTAGACGCGCGCTTCGCGCACGCGCCGGGCAATCAGTTGGGCGTACTGGGCGCCGAAGTCAACGACGAGAACGGTGTCGTTCAATGGCCCATGCCCACGCCCTGGGAGCGCTGCAACTGCTTTCCTTCAGTCTGGAGGGACGGAGCCAACATGATCTCGGCCTTCTGGAACTCTTTCAAGGTCTCGTAGCCGCAGGTCGCCATTGAAGTGCGCAGAGCACCGAAGAGGTTGAGACGTCCATCGTTCTCGTGCGCCGGTCCGAGGAGTACCTCTTTCAAGGTGCCACGTACTTGGGTGCGCACCCGCGTGCCGCGAGGGAGCGTCGGGTGGAAGGTCGCCATGCCCCAGTGGAAACCGCGAGCCGGTGCTTCGACGGCGCTGGTGAGGGGCGAACCGATCATCACCGCGTCGGCGCCACAGGCGATGGCCTTGGCGACGTCGCCGCCCTTGCTCATGCCGCCGTCGGCGATGACGTGCACGTACACGCCCGTCTCGTCGAGGTGACGCATACGCGCACCCGCGACGTCCGCGATGGCGGTCGCTTGGGGTACGCCAATGCCGAGAACGGCACGCGAGGTGCAGGCGTTGCCCGGCCCGACGCCGACCAACACGCCGGCCGCTCCGGTACGCATGAGGTGCAGCGCGGCTTGGTAACTCGCACAGCCACCCACGATGACCGGGATCTCGAAGTCGCGGATGAACTTCTTCAAGTTGAGGGGCTCGGCGGTCTTGGAGACGTGCTCGGCGGAGACGACGGTCCCCTGGAT
>PLER01000047.1:3402-5904 GCA_003136495.1 Acidimicrobiaceae bacterium | reverse complement strand
GTGATCTCCTCCCTCGCTCGGCGCGTGCCGCTGCTCCTCGCCGTGGGCTTCTTCACGGCCGGTCCGCTGCTGCTCTTCGTGGGACCGGCCAACGCGCTCAACTACACCCAGACCACGAGGCGCAACGCCGGCACGCCCAACTCGACGATTTCGGTCAAGAAGGACGGCAAGGTCGTCAAGTACGGCAACAAGTACATCATCTACAAAGCACCGTCGTCGGACCTCGACGCGCTCGGTGAGGCGCTCTACATGGAGAACTGTGCGTCGTGTCACGGCACGCAGGCGAACGGTGTCCCGGCGAACGGCACCTCGGGGGCGTTCCCCGACCTCGTGGGACTCGGACCAGCGACGATCGACTTCTGGATCGACTCGGGACGCATGCCCGCGAAGAACGTGCGCGCCATCGAGGCACCGCGTCGTCAGGCGGCCCTCACGCCCAACCAGGCGCTCGCGATCTCGGCCTGGGTCAACTCGCTCTCGCCGAGCTACCCCGACATCCCCACGCCGAACCTGAAGAACGCCAACGTGGCCGAGGGCGCTGCGCTCTTCGCCCTCAACTGTGCGGCCTGTCACACCATCGAAGGTGACGGCGACGCGCTGGCCTTTGACACCTTCGCGCCCTCGCTGCGCCACATCCCCGCGTTCCAAGTCGTCGAGGCCATCCGCACCGGCCCGGCGAACATGCCGCGCTTCACCGGGAACCTCTCGGACAAGGAAGTCGACGACATCGTCCAGTACGTCACCACCGAGATACAGCACCCCGACAACCCCGGAGGTTTCGGCCTCGGTGGTCTCGGTCCGGTCGCCGAGGGTTTCGTGGCGCTGTTGCTCGGGGTGGGCATCTTGGTGCTGATCTGTTACTGGATTGGGGAGCGCTCGTGAGCGACCTGCACGAACATCGCACGCCCGTCGCCATCGGAGGACTGAGCGAGAACGACCCGCACCTCCAGCCGGCGGCGAAGAACCCCCAGACCGTCGAAGGCGTGATCGCTGGGACCTTCGTGCTCGGCCTGCTCTGCGTGGCCGGTTTCGGCGCGAGCTACTGGGTGAACGCGAAGCCGTGGATCCTCGGGGCGACGATGGGCTTTGGCCTCTTCTTCTTGGGTATCGGCCTCGTCGCCTGGGGTAAGTACCTGATGCCGCGCGGTCCCTTCATGGAGGAGCGTCACGAACTCGCGACGAGTCCCGCGGACCGCGACGCCTTGGCCGCGGCCATCGTCGAGCGAGGCGGCGGCGTCGTCAAGCGACGAAAGATGCTCGCCGGGCTGCTGGGCGGCGGACTGGGTGTGTTCTCCATCGTCGCGCTCTTTCCCCTCATCCGCAGCCTCGGACCACTTCCCAAGGGCACGCTCTTTCACACCGACTGGAACAAAGGCTCTTACGCCGTGGACCAAACGGGACGGCGCGTCAACGTCGGGGACCTCGCCGTCGGCTCGATCATCACCGTCTTTCCCGAGGGCACCGAGAACACCGACCGCGGTCAGGCCGTGGACCAGACCGTGTTGATCCGCGTGTCCAACGAGAACTACACGACGCAGAAGGGTCGAGAGACCTGGGGCCCGAAGGGCTACATCGCCTACTCCAAACTCTGCACGCACCTCGGGTGTCCGGTCGGACTCTACGAGCAGGAGTTGCAGCTCTTGGTCTGTCCCTGCCACCAGTCGATGTTCAACGTGACCAACGGCGCGGTCCCGGAGTTCGGCCCCGCGCCACGTCCGCTGCCGCAGTTGCCGCTCTACATCGACGCCGAGGGCAACATTCGCGCGCAAGACGGTTACGACCAGCCCGTCGGTCCGGGGTTCTGGGAGCGGCACAACGTATGAGTGACGTCACCGTCCCCACCACCAAGCGAGCGAAGAAAGCGGCTGAGGGTCCCTACGGGAAGATCGGCCAGGCGATCAACGAACTCGACGAACGACTGGGTGTCGCCAAGGGCGGGCGGACCTTCATGGACAAGATCTTCCCGGATCACTGGTCCTTCATGCTCGGCGAGATCGCGCTCTACTCCTTCATGATCCTGCTCGTCACGGGGGTCTTCCTCACCTTCTATTACATCCCGTCGGTCTCTCACGTCATCTACCACGGCTCCTACAAGCCGCTCGATGGTCAGTCGGTCACCCAGGCCTTCGCCTCCACGGTGAACATCTCCTTCGCGGTTCGAGGCGGTCTGTTGATGCGCCAGATGCACCACTGGGCGTGCGACATCTTCGTCGGCTCGATCGTCGTGCACATGGCGCGCGTCTTTTTCACCGGCGCCTTCCGCAAGCCTCGCGAGTTGAACTGGACCATCGGCCTGACCCTCATGATCTTGGCGATCGGCAACGGGTTCCTCGGTTACTCGCTCCCCGACGACTTGGTCTCGGGCACCGGCATCCGCATCGCGTACTCGATCATGGAGTCGATACCCCTGGTGGGCACGTATCTGGCGTTCTTCGTCTTCGGCGGCAACTTCCCCGGTACCGCGACGATCCCGCGCTTTTTCATCCTGCACGTGTTGATACT
>PLER01000047.1:0-3345 GCA_003136495.1 Acidimicrobiaceae bacterium | reverse complement strand
TATATGGGATTCCTCGACGGCGCGCTTCGAATATGGCCGTCGTGGAGTTTCGCGAGCTTCGGCCATACGATCCCCTTCGAGGTCTTCGTGCCGGCGGTGATTCTTCCGGGCATCATCTTTAACATCGCCTACGTCTGGCCGGCGTTGGAACGCAAGTTCACCAAGGACAACGAACTCCACAACCTGCTCGACCGACCGAGCCAACGGCCCAAGCGCACCGCGGCGGGTGTCGCGGTCTTGGTCTTCATCTCGATGCTCTTCATCGCCAGTTCCACCGACTTGATTGCGAACTTCTTCCACCTCTCGTTGAACTACGTGTTGTGGGCGATGCGAATCCTGGTCATCGTGACACCGCTCATCGCGTACCCGGTCACCTACAAGATCTGTAAGGAACTCCAGGGCGTCAAGGGCGGCGGCAAGCGTAAGACGCCCAACGTCGTCACCCGCACCGTCGAGGGCGAGTACTTGGCGACGCCCACCCCGTCCTACTCAGAGGACGTCACCGAAGAACTGCACCCGACCCCGGTGCCGACCTACATCGAGGCGGAGCCCATCGTCCCCGTCGAGAGCGGCGTGAGGACCGTCGACCGCTAAATTTCGGCCCGTTCGTGGTCGGGCGGAAGGATTCGCGCCAGAGGTTCCCTGAGGTCTCACTGCGTAGCATGGCTCCGTGGCCGCCGCGAACGATTCCAACTGGCCGAGTGCGGCCACGTTGGTCCATCCGACACCGCGGGACGAGAAGCGCACCGTCGCCCTCTTCGGCGTCTCCACCTTCGCCACGTCGCTCTCCCCACGNNTTTCGCGACCGCGTCGACTTAGGGGACGACGTGGTCCTCATTGACCACGGCGACGTGGAGGACCCTGACGGCCCGGGCGGACACGAGCGGGTCGCCGCGGCGCTCGCGGCGACCGAGGAGTCGGCGGTGCTGCGCGTCGTCCTCGGCGGTGACAACGCGACGACCTGGCACGCGATGAGCGCTCTGGCGACCGACCACTTCGACGACTTCGGTCTGATCACCCTGGACGCGCATCTCGACATGCGCGAGGGACGCTCCAACGGCTCGCCGGTGCGTCAGCTCCTCGAGGAGGGTCTCGACGCGCACCACGTGGTCCAGGTCGGCATCGACGACTTCGCGAACTCCCCGCACTACGCGCAGGCCGCGCTGGCGAGTGGCGTGACCATCATCGAGCGCGACGCCTTCCACCACGACGACCCGGCGACCCTCGCGCGACGTGCGCTCCAAGTCGCGGGCGGTGCGGGGCGCAAGGTCTACGTCGACATCGACCTCGACTGCGCCGATCGATCGACGGTACCGGGTTGTCCCGCGGCGCTCCCGGGGGGTCTGAGCGCGGACGAGTTGCGCAACTTCGTGCGCGAGGTGTGTTCCAATGAGTCCGTGGTGGCGATCGACTTCACCGAGGTGGACGTCGAGCGCGACAGCNNCGTGGGAACTGCGGCGCTCACCCGCGCGGAACTTGTTGCCGTCGCGCGGTACTTCGAGCCGATCGTCCTCAGTGACGCGGTGCGTGAGCGCTTGGGTCAACAGCGCGTCGCCATCGACGCCCTCGTCGAGGGCGGTGAGCCGATCTACGGTCTGTCGACGGGCTTTGGGTCACTGGCCACGACGTCGATCTCGCCCGAGCGCCGCCGCGAACTCCAGCGCTCGCTCATTCGCTCACACGCCGCGGGCGTGGGGCCCGAAGTTGAGCGAGAGGTCGTCCGCGCGATGATGGTCTCTCGCCTGACCAACCTCTGTTCGGGCGTCTCGGGGGTACGCCGCGCCACCGCGGAGGCCTACGCGGCGCTACTGAATGCCGGGATCACCCCGGTCGTGCACGAATTTGGTTCGCTCGGTTGTTCGGGCGACTTGGCGCCGCTCGCCCACGTGGCCCTCGCCCTCATGGGAGAAGGCGACGTGCGCGACGCCGGTGGGGCGCGCCGCCCGGCGGCGGACGCGTTGCGCGACGCCGGCCTTGAACCGGTGGAACTGGCCGAGAAGGAGGGGTTGGCGCTCATCAACGGCACCGACGGCATGCTCGGGCAACTCGTCTTAGCGATCGACGACGGGTTCGCCCTGATGCAACAGATGGACCTCGCGGCGTCGCTCTCGATCCAGGCGCTGCGTGGTACGGACCGCGTGTTCTTGGCCGAGGTGCACGCGTTACGGCCCCACGAGGGCCAACTCGCCAGCGCGGAGAACTTCATGGCGCTCCTCGCCGACTCGCACATCGTGAGCTCGCACTTCGACGACCCTTCACAAGTCCAAGACGCCTATTCGCTGCGCTGTGCGCCTCAGGTGCACGGCGCCGCGCGCGACACCTTCGCCTACGCCACCCACGTCGCCGACGTCGAATTGGCCGCGGCGATCGACAACCCCTCGGTGTTGGCGGACGGCTCGCTCGTCTCCAACGGCAACTTCCACGGCGCACCGATCGGTTACGCGCTGGACTTTCTCGCCATCGTCTTGGCCGACGTCGCGTCGATGTCCGAGCGCCGGACCGACCGGCTCTTGGACGTGAATCGCAGTTACGGCCTACCGCCCTTTCTCGCCCACGACGCCGGGGTCGACTCCGGACTCATGATCGCCCAGTACGCCCAGGCGGCGCTGGTGACCGAGATGAAGCGGCTGGCCTCGCCGGCGAGCGTCGACTCCATTCCCTCCTCGGGTATGCAAGAGGATCACGTCTCGATGGGGTGGCACGCGGCGCGAAAACTTCGCCTCGCCCTCGCCGCCTTTCGCGACGTCGTGGCGATTGAACTCCTAGCGGGCGCTCGGGCGTTGGCGCTGCGCGAGCCGCTCTTGCCCTCGCCCGTCACCGCCGCGGTCTCACGTCGCGTCAACGCCGCCTCCGGGGGACCGGGTCACGACCGCTGGCTCTCACCGGAGATCAAAGCGGTCGCCGATCTCGTGGGGAGTCGTGAACTGCTCGAGATCACGGCGCGCTTCGTCACGCTGCACTGAGAGGAGATCTGATGGAAGGAGCCCGACCGGTACGAGCGGCGAGGGGTACGACGCTCCGAGCGCTCGGTTGGCCCCAAGAGGCGGCCCTGCGAATGTTGGAGAACAACTTGGACCCCGAGGTCGCCGAACGACCCGACGACCTCGTGGTCTACGGCGGCACCGGCAAGGCGGCGCGCGACTGGCGAAGTTTCGACGCCCTGGTGCGCACGCTCACCACGTTGAATGCGGACGAGACGATGTTGGTGCAGTCGGGCCGACCCGTCGGGGTGCTGCAGACCCACGAGTGGGCGCCGCGGGTGTTGATCGCGAACTCGAATCTGGTGCCGGAGTGGGCCACGTGGCCGGAGTTTCGGCGCCTGGAGGCGCTCGGTCTCACCATGTA
>PLER01000041.1 GCA_003136495.1 Acidimicrobiaceae bacterium | reverse complement strand
CGGATCTCTTCGGGGTCGCGCTTCTCGGCCAGTGGTGTGAAACCGACTAGGTCGATGAACATCACCGAACACAGTCGTCGTTCGGCGGTTGGTGTGACCTCCGGTGCCGGAGCGATGCGGGTCGTCGGGCTGGGGACCGCGGTCGCGGCTTCGGCGCCACAGTCACCGCAGAAGCGCTTGCCGGCGATGAGTTGCGCGCCGCACTCGTTGCAGTTCGCGACCAGGGCCGCGCCGCAGTTCGGACAGAACCGTTTGGCGTCGAGGATCTCCTCAGAGCAACTGGGACAGAGCAACGACACTCCCCTCTTTATCGGTATTGATGCTACGTCAGGCGGTGAACCACCGGGCACGCGTCGCTCGCCCGAAGTGTCGACGCCGAGCGCACCATCTCAACGACGCCGTCGACGTCGCAACAAGATGATCGTCGGAACGATCGCCAGAATGAGGAACGGGACCATCGGCACCCAGGCGTCCGAACCACCGACGTGGCGAAGCGCAAAGAAATAGACGACCATCGTGATCGNNCGCTCCCGGCGCTCCGCCGCCAAGCGAGTACGGAGTGATCGGTCCTTGTGCCGCGGGCTGGCGCGATGTGGCGGACTGGGACGATGACCGAACGAGCGGGTCTGAGCGCTTCGCGAAGAGGAGTGCGACTGGTGCCGCCCACCCCTCCATCCGCATCACGAACTCTGGATTCTTTGAGATGAAGATATTGCTCGCGATAGCGAAGACGAAGTAGAGACCGGTGCCGACGTGGGCCGCGAATCCGATGGGGAGCAGTATCAACATGATCGCGAGTCGGGCGATGAAGATGCCGCGTCGCGAGATGTTGCGGCGAGCAACTACGGCGTTCGGGTTCATCTTGGCCGCGCGCGCCCACACCGTGGTCGCCTCTCGTTTCTTCCCCGCACCACTGAGAGCGGCCCCGAGGTTATTGAGTGCTGCGTAGCTGTTGGGGTCAATCGCGAGGGCCCGTTCACACGCTTCGATCGCTCTTTCCCAGTTGTGCGCGCTGAGCGCGACTTGACTCGCCGTGATCCAGACGGCTTCTTCGTTCGGGGCGAGGCGCATCGCCTCAACCAACGCCGCATCGGCGGCGTCGATCTCCTTCGTGAGTGAGTACGCCGCGGCGAGGGTGATGTAGCCATTCACCGAATGAGGGGCGAGACGAACCGCCTCCTTCGAGGACTCGACCGCCGCGGCGCCCAATCGCTTCCGGTCGCCCGTGGTACCCAGTCGTCCTTGAGCGGACAGCGCCACGCTCAACAACCGATATCCCCGGGCGTCGCTCGGGTCAGCACCGACGGCCTGGCGGGCAATCGCCTCCGCCTCTCGGTACGCGCCCGATCCGTAGAGCGCTTGGGACCACAGGCACAGCGGCCTCGGGTCGCCGGGCGCCTGCGCCACCGCGAACTTCGCGCGCTCTATCGCTTCTGGGTAGTGTCCCACGTCACAGAGCGCCTCGATCTCCGCGAGCAGTGCTTCAAAGTCAACGCCTCGCTCCACTGCGCCCGATGGTATCGAAGCGAGCAGGGCTGGTCGGTTGTGGTGCACTCAAAGAAAACCGCCGTCGGCGCAGCGCACCTGACGATTGCGGTACGCCGATCGACACTGTGTTGACCGGTGCACCGCAACGTCGGACCTTCGCTTCAGCTAATGGAGAGGTACTCCGGCATGAAGTTCTGTAGCGGGTTCGCCGTCAGACCGTTGACGCCGTTCACCTTGAGCGACCTCAAGGTGTTGAGCACCTCGCCCGTGGCGTCGGCCTGGGGCTGGAAGAGCACCGGTAACTGCTGGGCCGTCAACTCCGCGTAGACCTTCAGGCTGGCCGTGCCAAAGGTAGTGGACTTGATCGCCGCGGTCTCGGCCGCGTTCGAGTACTCGCCGACGTTGAAGCCACCGCCCGGGGCGAAGAGCGTCTCGCCCGAGGGGTAGTAGTCCGGCGCGTAGCTCCAACCGCCACCCCACGAGCAGATCTCGTAGCTGGTGCCGGCTTCGCAGTCACCGATCACGTCGTTGAACGTGGCCTCGGTGTGGGCGAACTTGAAGCCAATGGCGTCCCAGTCCGCCACTTCCGCGTTGAACGTGTCGTCCAAGGACGGCGAACCACTGGCCCAGACGATGCTGAGATTCAGCGTCGCGCCTTGGGCAATTCCCGCCCCGCACTGCGTCGCACCGGTGCCGGGCGACTCACAGGCATCGACCCCGCCCACCAGCTTCCAACCGTGGCTGGTCAAGAGCTTCTTGGCGGCCGTCAGGTTATAGGTGTAGGGATTCGGCACTGGCTCTAAGGCCTTCGCGATGCCACTCACCGACTGTGGCGTCTCGGGGGGTAGCGGGCTGTCGATCGGCACGCCGTAGCCCTTGTCGACCTTTTGGATTATGGCCGTCTGATCCACCGCCTCTTGGAGCGCTTGACGGATGTAGAGCTGTGCGACGATGGCGTGCTTGGGGTCCTTGGGGCTGAAGTTAAAGGGTGCGTAGTTAAAGGCCCAGGTGTAGCCCGTCGTCAGGTTGTACTTCGCCGACACCGCCGACCAGTTCGCGCCGACTTCTCCCGGGGCGGGCGCGTTCGAGGTCAACACCGTCGGATCGACGTAGCCGAGGGTCACCGTGCCACTGCGCAACGCGGTCTCTTCGGCGTTCGCGGTGGTGAAGGCCTCTTCCTTCACGAAGTCGATACCCTTTTGCGCCTTCACCGGACCGGAGTAGGTGGGGTTCGGGATGAACGTCGCGTTGCCGAGGTCGTCCATCTTGGTCAACTTCCACGGGCCGTCGGCGCCGCTCGTCCAGAGCGCGTCGGCGAAGCTCGTCTGAGTCGCGGCCTGGGCGTCTAAGTACTTCTCGACCGCCTTGCACGCCGTGTCGGTGGTGGCCGCGCCGTAGGTACCGGTCGCGCAGGTCGACGTCTTACCCGCTGCG
>PLER01000136.1:8126-9274 GCA_003136495.1 Acidimicrobiaceae bacterium | reverse complement strand
TTCTGACCGGTCACGACCCATTCGTCACCGTCGCGCGTCGCCGTGGTGGTGAGTGAGGCGAGGTCGCTGCCGGCGTTGGGTTCAGAAAAAAGTTGACACCAGAACTCTTCGCCACTGAGCAGCTTCGGTAGCCACCTCGATCGCTGCTCGTCGGTCCCCGCGACGAGGATCGTCGGACCCGCCCACCCGATGCCGATGGGATTGATTGGTCGATGGACGTGCGCCCGGCGAAGTTCGTCGTCGATGAGCAGTTGGTACTCGACGGATGCGCCGCGACCCCACGGCTCGGGCCAGGACGGCGCGACTAACTTGGCGTCGGCGAGTTCACGGCCACTGGGACGGGGGTGTTCCGCCAACCACCGTCGCAGTTCGACACGGCGCGGGTCGAGGTCGTCGACGTCACTATCGAGTGAGAGGGTCACCTCGGCGAGGAGACCACGTCCGTCCTCGAGATCCTTCGCAGCACTCGTCACCGCGACTCCTTTGTCGTCACACCCCAACGTAACGCTCGATCTGGCGCGCTCGACCTCGAGCATCCGGGCCACAACCAGGGCGGCGGGACGTGGCGGCGACCGGCGTGAGGAGCGAGGGGGTTCGCGCGTAACGCGGACTTATACTGCCGGTTATGGCGGTAGCGTTCTGGTTGGTCATCATCCTGGTGTGCATCTTCGCCGAGATTCACACGAACGCGTTCATCACCGTNNGCGATTCTCTGGGTCGTCATTTCCGGCGTCTTGTTGGCGGCCCTGCGACCGGCCGCGCTCCATCGATTTCAACACCGGGGCGTGATTGACCTCACGGCACCGTCGAAGAGTTCGATGACCAATCTGACCGGTTTCGTGCAGGACACGGTGGGCGATGAGGGGCATCCCGGACTGGTCAAGATTAAGGGCGAACTCTGGAAGGCCGTCTCCAATTCGGCGGACGCCATACCCGACGGTGCTCAGGTGATCGTGCGAAAGTCCTACGGCACCACTCTTTGGGTGGAGCGGGTCTAAGCCCCTCCAACACCGAGCGGTAACTCGTCGTTAGATTTGCGCCGTTCCCGGCACGCTGTCCATCACGCTCTTGATCGCTTGCGCGGCACCCAACAACGCCGCACTCTCGGCGGGGATGATGAGTTTGGTGTTGTCACTCTCGGCGAACTT
>PLER01000136.1:4280-8104 GCA_003136495.1 Acidimicrobiaceae bacterium | reverse complement strand
GCGGACTGCTGTTGACCCTCGGACTCGAGGATGCGCGCGCGCTTCTCCTGATCCGCCTGCTTCTGGAGCGCCATGGCCTGGAGGATCTGGTCGGGCGGGGTGATCTCTAAGACCTCGACCCGATTGATGCGCACGCCCCACTTATCGGTCGCCTCTTCCATCTGGGTCTGCAGCAACGTGCCGATGCGCTCGCGCTGGGAGAAGGCCTCATCCAAGCTGATGGAACCGAAGACCGCTCGCACCGAGGTGCGCGCGAGGTTGTCCACGCTCACCAGGTAGTCGGAGTTCGTAAACAGCGCGAGACGGACGTCGACCACTTGGGAGAAGATGGTCGCGTTCACGATCACCGCGACGTTGTCTCTCGTGATGACCTGCTGGCGGTCACCGGTTCGGGGCGTCTCGCGCACGTCGATGATCTTCATGACCTCGATGAAGGGGAAGATGAAGGTCAGCCCCGGGTTCTTGATGTCCTTGAACTCCCCGAAGCGGGTCACCACGCCCTCGAANNTGGCGGCGATGACGGCGAGAACGATTCCAGTGTCCATGTCCTGCTACTTCCTCAAAACGGCGTGTCAGTCGAGGTAACTGGTCGTGTCGTGGCTGATAGTCGAAGTGTATCGGAGCGACTTTCACCGCTTTCGGGCGCGAATGATCTCGCGCCACCCCGCCACGACGCCCTCAGGTACCCACCGCTTTGGTGGGACCGCGAATTCACTTCTCAGGATTCTCACCGTGGCGCCCGGTCAAAGTTCCTGGTAAAACGGTCAGGCGAATAAATGCCTCAGCTCGTGCGAGCGTGGAAAGGAGCATCGTGAACGTCGCCACCTTCATAGCCAGCGTCTTTGACGGCCAACTCCCCTTTCGCGTCGAGGCCTACGACGGCAGCGTCGCCGAACCGGCGGTGGTCTCCTCTGCGAACGAATTGACCTTGAGAGTTCTCTCGCGCGACGCCATCACGCGGGTCTTGACCCACCCGGGGGAGTTGGGACTGGCGCGCGCCTACGTGGCCGGTGACATCGACCTTGACGGGGACTTGGATCCCCTCTTCGAACTGTCCTTCCCGCCACTGCGACAGCTCCTCAACGCGAACAACCTCCGCTCCGTTCTCTCCGTAGTGGGAGCCTCCGCCCTGCGACCGATTGCGCCGCCCTCGGTCGAGGCGCGACCGCGCGGAGCCCTGCACTCGAAGAGTCGCGACCGCGAGTCGGTCACTCATCACTACGACGTGTCGAATCGCTTCTACGAGATGGTGCTCGGGCCCTCGATGACGTATTCCTGCGCGGTATTTTCTACGCCGGAGGACACCTTGGAGCAGGCCCAGGCCCGAAAGGTCGACCTGGTAGCTCGTAAGTTGGACCTGAAAGAGGGCATGCGGCTGCTGGACGTGGGTTGTGGCTGGGGCGCGATGGGCATTCACGCCGCTCGGCACTACGGTGCTCGCGTCGTGGGGGTCACGCTCTCGGAACCGCAACGGGCCTACGCCACCGAGCAAGCTCGCCAGGCGGGCGTGAGCGACTTGGTCGAGTTTCGCCTGCAGGACTTTCGCGANNCGTTTCCTCAATCACGCCATCGGCAAGCCCGTCTCCCATTCCGACGACCCGCAGCCCACTCGCGTCTCGGAGCTGAACCGTCAGATACAGATCGCCCTCGGGCTCAGCGGACCCTCAAAGACGGGTAGCGCGTTCATCAATCGCTACGTCTTCCCCGACGGTGAACTTCACGAAGTGGGCACCATGGTCTCGATGTTCCAGGCCCACGGGTTCGAGGTTCGTCACGTCGAGAGCCTGCGCGAGCACTACGCCTTGACGCTGCGGCGGTGGGTCGACAATCTCATGAAGCGCTTCGACGAAGCGGTCGAAGAGGTCGGCGCGGAGCGGGCTCGGGTCTGGCGCCTCTACATGGCCGGCTCGGCCGTCGGTTTCGAGCGCCATCACCTCGAGATCCACCAGGTGCTCAACGTGCGTCCCAAAGAGGCCAAGAGCGGCATGCCCCTTCGACCGAATTTCGAGCCGACCTTCTGAAGTGACCAGACCGCCGTCGCGGTGACGGTGTGCGACGATTCAGGGATGACAATCAAAGGGTTTCAGAGCCACTGGCACAAGCACCCCGGCGTACGCTCCGGCGCCGATCTCACGCGAGGCGAGCGGGCGGCCGACCGCATGCGCAACATGATGGGTTCGTGGGGCTTCGTCTTCGGTTTCTTCGCCGTGATGATCCTCTGGGCGCTCGTCAACACGGTCTTGTTCGAGCACATCTTGCACCACAAGGCGTTCGACCCCTACCCCTACATCTTGTTGAACCTCTTCCTCTCGATGATGGCGGGTGTCCAGGCGGCGGCTCTGTTGATCGCGGCGAAGCGCTCCGACGCCATCTCTTCAGAGGTAGCGCTACATACCTCCACCAACACCGACGACATCAAGAAGTTGATCCAAGAGAACACCGCACTGACCGAAGCTGTTAAGAGCGCCACCGACCTGTTGGAAGAGATCCATCTCCACGTCTCGAACATCGGCAAGGTAATCGGCGCCGACGAGGGCCACTTCCCTCCCAACACCACTGCGCCGCAGAACGCGACGAGAGAGGAACCTACGACTTGAGCAACATCCGCGCGTCGCGTCCCGGCCCGGGTACCGCCTTCACGTTCTTATAGGTGAGTCGTTCACCGCACCACGCGCAGGAGAGCTCCGCGTGGGTCACTTCGCCACACCCCTGGTGGACGAGTTCAATGGGCGGGCCACTGGGCGCCGCGTAGGTATCGCCCCACTGGCGCATGGCGGTCAACACCGGCCAGAGGTCGCGACCCTTTTTGGTCAACTTGTAGTCGTAGCGCAGCGGGTGTTCGGAGTAGGCGACGCGAACGAGCACGCCGGCCTCGATCAGCGAGGTGAGTCGATCCCGCAAGACGTTGCGAGAGATGCCGAGGCGCCGCTGGAAGTCCTCGAAGCGGGTCACGCCCATGAACGTGTCACGCACGATCAGCATGCTCCACCACTCGCCCACGACCTCGAGGCACTGCGCCACGGAGCAGTCCATNNGGTCACCGCGCGCCGCCGACGGGCGATCTTCATCGTCACCGCACTTGGCGCCTTCATGGCGTCACTCGATCTCTCGATCGTCAACGTCGCGTTCCCGGCGCTCGAGCGCGCCTTCTCCCACGACACCCGCGCGAGCCTGTCGTGGGTCATCACTGGCTACTCCATCGTCTTTGGCTCACTGCTCGTGGTCGCGGGTCGAACGGCGGATCGCCTGGGGAGTCGACGCGTGTTCTTCTTCGGGCTCGGACTGTTCTGCGTGGGTTCGTTGCTCTGCGGCGTCGCGCCCTCCGTGGCGACGTTGATCATGGGCCGCGTCGTCCAAGGCGTCGGTGCGGCAGCGGTGTTGCCCTCATCCCTCGGGCTCCTCCTCGGTGCGTACCCGAAGGAGAAGCGCTCTCAGATCGTCTCGCTCTGGGGGGGCATCGGGGCGCTCGCCGTCGCGACCGGGCCGTCACTGGGCGCCGTGCTGATAACTGCCTTTAGCTGGCGCGCCGCGTTCTACGTGAACCTCCCGGTCGGGTTGATTGCGTGGCTGGTCGGCCGCCGCGTGCTCGCGAAGACTCCCGGGACCGGGACCTCGACGAGTCCGGACTTTCCCGGCGTCATCCTCCTCAGCGCGGCGCTCGCGTTGTTGGTGCTGGCGATCTCCGAAGGACCGAGTTGGGGCTGGTCGAATGGACGGATCATCGGTGGGTTCGTCGTCGCGGTGCTGCTCTTCACCGGCTTCCTCTTTCGCTCACTTCACCACGAGGAACCGGTGCTTGATCTCACGCTCTTTCGCGCTCGGAC
>PLER01000136.1:2774-4146 GCA_003136495.1 Acidimicrobiaceae bacterium | reverse complement strand
CGGCGGTGTGGCTACCGGGCACCCTCATCGTGGGTCTCGGGGTCGCGTTGACCTTCCCCGTCGTGAGCGCCGCCGCGGTCTCGAGCCTGGAGGCGGCGCGCTATTCGGTCGGTAGCGCCGTCAACCAGACCGCCCGTCAGGTGGGTGGGGCGCTGGGCGTCGCGATCCTCGTGGTGATCCTCGGCACGCCACGTAACGCCACCCAGGCGCTGCACAACTTCGATCACCTCTGGTGGTACATCGCCTCAACGACGGTGCTCGCCGGGCTCGTCGCCAGCCGGCTCGGTCGGCCACGCCCCGCGATGACGCTGCCCCCTCGCGACGAATTCGTCGCCGACGCGTCGCGGGGCACCGAAGAGATGCTCGACGGCGAGATCGCGCTCGACGTCCTCGACACGACGTCGTCGATCGACCCTCGCCCCTCCGCCTGATCAGGCGCACCTCGTCGTGCCCGCACGCGCACCGGGGACCGCGCGCCCTAGGGTTGCAAGGTGACCTTTGACCTAAAGGAGCCGACCGAGGAGGTGCCGGTCGCACCACCCGTGAAGTCGAAGGGTCGAGGGTTCATCGAGTGGTTCATTGTCTTGATCGCCGCGGTGGCAGTCTCATTCCTCATTCGCACCTACGTCGTGCAGGAGTACTCGATCCCCTCGGGGTCAATGCGCCCCACGCTCGGTATCGGCGACCGCATATTGGTCAATAAGCTCAGCGTCGACTTCGGGACCATCAACGTGGGTGACATGGTCGTCTTCAAGGCACCGCCGGACGTCGCCAAGCTCTGCGGCGACGACATCCCGGATCTGGTCAAGCGGGTGATCGGCGTGCCCGGTGACGTGCTGAGCACCAGGGGCAACACGATCTACATCGACGGCAAGAAGTTGCACCAGAAGTGGTCGCACTTCCCCGCCCTGGGTCCCAACGGCCAGATTCACGACGTCACCGTGCCCCCTGGTCAGTACTTCATGATGGGTGACAACCACGCTCTTTCTTGCGACTCGCGCACCTGGGGCACGGTCCCGCGTTCGGACATCATTGGCAAGGTCTTCCTCAAGATCTGGCCGCTCTCGCAGTGGCACTGGTTCTAGTCGCTCGCGCGTGGCCGCGCGGGGGGCGAGCCGTCGCCACGGCTCTCGCCCTCGCCCTGGCAACGATGCCGCTGGCGGCGAGCGCGTCGGGCGCCGCCGGAACGCTCGCACCGCCCGTCATCCATGAGATCTTCACGATCCTGCCCTGTAACCACGCGACGACGGTGGGCCTCGAAGGCTGCGCCGAAGGTCGGATCATCGCCACCGATCATCGCCTCAACGTCGAAGTTGCCCTTATCTTTCGGGTGCTGCAGAACACCTCGCAGCGTCGCTCCTTCGTGAACTCG
>PLER01000136.1:0-2765 GCA_003136495.1 Acidimicrobiaceae bacterium | reverse complement strand
TAGAACAAGACAACGCGTCGGCGCCCGTCTGGCCGTGACCTAGGGTTCGACGCCCTCGTCGCTGACGTCAATCTCGCAGAGCACGTCTCTTAGTTGTCGACCCATCTCTCGGGGATTCCCCTTGAGTTCGGCGACGACGTCGCCCTCGACGTCTAAGTCGTCACCCGGTTGATACTTCGAGACTCGCAGACCTCGACCCGCGCGCGACGCCAGCACCACCCAGGGCAAGCCGATCTGTCCCGAATCCCTCGTCGCCATGATCTCGCCGCGTTGACCGAGCGTGAGNNCGATGAGCAAACCCTAGGTGGTGCCCGTGACGCGGCGACACGAAATACGCGACGACCGGCGCTTACGGGCCGACCTGGTGCTCTATTGACCCAGAGTGGACGCGGTACAGTGACATCGAAGGACCTCTGCACACGTTCGCACGTTGGCTGCCGTGGGCCTGCTCAAAGGGGGATGCTACGTGGAGCCGACGGACACTCAAGGTCCCGACTACTTCCATAAAGTCGTCGACTGTCAGTGGGCCTGTCCGGCCCACACTGACGTCCCGGGCTACATCCGACTGATCGCCCAGGGTCGCTTCGACGACGCCTACATGTTGAACCGAGAGTCGAACGTCTTTCCCGGCATCCTCGGTAGGACCTGCGACCGGCCGTGCGAGCCGGCCTGTCGACGCGAACGCGTCGACGGCGCACCGGTCGCGATCTGTCGCCTGAAGCGCGTGGCGGCCGACTTAAAGGGCGACGTCACTGACCGATTGCCGCAGATACCCCACGAGAAGAACGGCAAGCGCGTCGCGTGCATCGGGGCGGGCCCGGCGTCGCTCACCGTCGCCAACGACCTCATGCCCCTCGGCTACGAGGTCACGATCTTCGAGCAGTACGACAAGCCCGGAGGACTCATGCGCTCCAACATCCCGTCGTTCCGCTTGCCCGAAGAGGTGCTCACCGACGAGACCCAGGTCATCTTGGATATGGGCGTCGACATCCGCTACAACGCTCCGGTGACGAGTCTTCGCGCGCTCCTCGACGAGGGCTTCGACGCGGTCTTCGTCGGTGTCGGGGCACCGCGGGGCAAGGAGCTCGACCTGCCCGGGCGACACGACGAAGTCGGCGACACCCACATCCACATCGGCATCGACTGGCTCGAGTCCGTGGCCTTCGGACATCTCAGCGAGATAGGGGAACGAGTGTTGATCATCGGGGTTGGCAACACCGCGATGGACTGTTGTCGCACCTCACGACGGCTCGGTGGACGTGACATCAAGGTCATGGCGCGACGACCTCGACCGTTCTTCAAGGCGTCGCCGTGGGAGCTCGATGACGCCGAAGAAGAGGGCGTCGAGATACTGGTCAACCACGCGCCCACACGCTTCGTACTCGAGGCGGGTCGACTCGTGGGCATGGAGTTCGAGGTGCTCGAATGGGACGAGGCGGCCGCACGCTCGACGACCATCGACACGGTGGTGATCCCGTGCGACGACGTGATCCTGGCGATCGGCCAGGAGAACTCCTTTCCCTGGATCGAGCGGGACCTCGGGATGACCTTCGGCGAGTGGGACATGCCCCTGGTCGACGAGACGACGTTGGTCTCGAGCGTGCCCGGTGTGTTCTTCGGTGGCGACGCGGCCTGGGGGCCCAAGAACATCATCTGGGCCGTCGCCCACGGTCACGAGGCCGCGATCTCGATCGACAACCACTGTCACGACGTCTCCCTCCTCGATCGACCGGCCCAGGGCATGACGCTGGTGAGCCAGAAGATGGGCATGAGCGAGTGGAGTTATCACAACGACTACAACCCCTCGAGTCGTCAGAAGATGACCCACGTCGAGTTGACCAAGCGTTTTGAATCGCTCAACTTAGAGGTCGAACTCGGCTTCAGCGCAGAACAGACCGCCCGTGAGGTACAGCGCTGCTTGAACTGCGACGTCGAGACGGCCTTTACGGCCTCGCTCTGTATCGAGTGCGACGCGTGCCTCGACATCTGTCCGGTGCAGTGTCTGACCATCACGAGCAACGGCGACGAAACCGACCTGCGGAGTCGATTGCTGGCACCCGCGACCAACCTCTCCCAAGACCTCTACGTCTCTGAGCCGCTGCCCCAGACCGGGCGGGTCATGATCAAAGACGAGAACGTCTGCGTGCACTGTGGCCTGTGCGCCGAGCGCTGTCCGACGGCCGCGTGGGATATGGAGCTCTTCGATTTGAAGATCCCCTACGCCGGCTCGAAGAACTTCATTCCGGTCGCGGTGGGCTTTGGCGGGAACGGAGCCCACTCGTGACGATGACCGCGAAGGAGAGGTCGGCACCTTCGGAACGCCCCCGTCGCGTGAACGACTTCGCGATAAAACTCGCCAACGTCAACGGCACCGGCTCGGCGAGTGCGAACAGCCTCCTGGTCCAGGCGATCTTTCGCATGGGCGTGCCCGTCTCGGGCAAGAACCTCTTCCCTTCGAACATCCAGGGTCTGCCCACCTGGTACGAGATCCGCGTCAACGCCTCGGGCTACACCGCTCGCGCCCTCGACTACGACCTGGTCGTGGCGATGAACGCTCAAACCTACGCCGCCGACATCAACGAGACCGCCTCGGGCGGGTACGTGCTCTACGACTCCTCCTGGCCCCTCGACCCCGACCTCGAACGAGCCGACGTCAACTTCCTCGGCGTACCACTGGCGACGATCTGTCTGGAGAACTTCGCGAAGCCCCGCGAGCGCATCTTGATGAAGAACATCGTCTACGCCGGGGCCATCGTGGCGCTGAC
>PLER01000056.1 GCA_003136495.1 Acidimicrobiaceae bacterium | reverse complement strand
CCGGCGAAGGCAAGACCCTCGTCTCGACTCTCCCGGTGTACTTGAACGCCCTCGGCGGTCAGGGCGTACACGTGGTGACCGTGAACGACTACCTCGCCACCCGTGACGCGAACTGGATGGGCGAACTGCACCGATTCCTCGGCATCAGCGTCGGGCGCGTCGGTCCGGACCTTCAGGAGTTCGAGGACAAGCGCGCCGCCTACGCCGCGGACGTGACCTACGGCACGAACACCGAGTTCGGCTTCGACTACCTGCNNTCGTCGACGAGGTCGACTCGATCCTCATCGACGAAGCCCGCACGCCGCTGATCATCTCCGGCCCGGCGTCGGACGTGACCAAGCTCTACTACCAGTTCGCCTCCATCGCTCGTTCGCTCACCCGCGACGTCGACTACGAGGTCGACGAGGAGAAGAAGACCGTCGTCCCGACCGAGTCCGGCATCGAGAAGGTCGAACGCCAACTCGGGGTCACCAATCTCTACGACGCCGTCGCGACGAACTACGTCCACCAGCTCGGCCAGGCCCTGCGCGCGAAGGAGCTCTTCCATCGCGACAAGGACTACCTGGTCGACGCCGGCGAGGTGAAGATCGTCGACGAGTTCACGGGTCGTACCCTCGAGGGACGCCGCTGGAGCGACGGCTTGCACCAGGCCGTCGAGGCCAAAGAGCGCGTGCGCATCCAAGAAGAGAACCACACGTGGGCGACGGTCACCCTCCAGAACTACTTCCGCCTCTACGACAAGCTCTCGGGCATGACCGGCACCGCCGAGACCGAGGCGGCCGAGTTCGGCAACACATACGGCCTCTCGGTCGTGCCCATCCCGACGAATCAACCGGCGATCCGCATCGACCAACCGGACCTCATCTTCAAGACCGAGGCCGCCAAGTTCGCCGCCATCGTCGAGGACGTGCGCGAGCGCTCCGATCTCGGCCAGCCCATCCTGCTCGGCACGGCGTCGGTCGAAAAGTCCGAGCTGCTTTCGCGCGAGCTCTCCAAGGCCGGCATCGCGCACGAAGTCCTCAACGCCAAGCAGCACTTCCGCGAAGCCGAGATCGTGGCCCAGGCCGGTCGCAAGGGCGCGGTCACCGTGGCGACCAACATGGCCGGTCGAGGCGTCGACGTCATCTTGGGCGGCAACTTCGAAGGCCTCGCGCACCGCGAGGTCCTCGCCCAGGGCATCGCGGTCGACTCCGAGGAGTTCGCGCCGGCGTACGAGAAGGCGCTCGCCAAGTGGAAGCCCATCACCCAGGCCGACGGCGACCAGGTCCGCGAACTCGGTGGGCTCTACGTCTTGGGCACGGAGCGTCACGACTCTCGACGCATCGACAACCAGTTGCGCGGCCGCTCGGGGCGCCAGGGCGACCCGGGCGAAAGTCGGTTCTACCTCTCACTCGAGGACGAGTTGCTCCGCATCTTCGCGACCGGGGCAGTGTCGTGGGTCATGGACCGCACCATGCCCGATGACGAGGCGATCGAGGCGAAGATGGTCTCGCGCGCCATCGAGCGCGCGCAGAACACCGTCGAGGCCCGTAACGCGGAGATCCGCAAGGACGTCCTCAAGTACGACGAGGTCATGAACGAACAGCGCAAAGTCATCTACAAACGTCGCCAACAGGTGATCGACGGCGAGGACATTCACGACGCCACGATCGAACTGATCGAGGAGCGGCTCAGCGAGGTCGTCGACCAACAGATCGGCGGCGTGTTCGCCGAAGAGTGGGACCTCAACGCGCTGGTCCTCGAGCTGCAAGCGCACTATCCGACCACGCTGAGCGTCGAGAGTCTGAAGCCCTACGACGACGTCGAGGACGTGGTGGCCCTCGTGGTGGACGAAGCCGTAGCGCTCTACGAGGAGAAGTCCGAGAAGCTCCCCGGCGGACTCGACACCGCCAAGGAGATCGAACGTGACGTGATGCTCCAGATCCTCGACCAGCGTTGGCGCGACCATCTTTCGGAGATGGACTACCTGCGTGACGGCATTCACTTGCGCCAAGTCGCCCAGCAGGACCCCCTCACGGCGTGGCAAAAAGAGGGGTACTTGATGTTCGAACACCTCCTCGAGGCGGTCGACGACGACTACGTGCGGTACATCACCCACGTCGAGGCGACCGCGCCGGTGCTCGCCAGTGACGACGACGAGGGGCTCGAAGGGGCGCTCACCAACGTCGACCAGGTCGCGCCCGGCGCGACGGAGTTGCCCGCGCACAGCGCGTCCGCTACGGGAATCGCCGCCGCGTCGGCCAAGCCTGCGCCGGTGCGCGAGAAGCTCGGACGCAACGACCCCTGCTGGTGTGGCTCCAAGCGCAAGTTCAAGCAGTGCCATGGCCGACCCTAGAGCGGAGAACGCCCTTCGCCTCGCCCTCGCCTCGATCGAAGAGCTCGAGGACCGCTGGGTGGCGGCGCGTGACTACCTAAAAATCGACGCCAGCCGCGCTCGCCACGCGCTCTTGAGCGATCTCGCGGCCGACCCCAACCTCTGGGACGACCAGGACCACGCGCGCGAAGTCACGACCGAACTCGGGCGACTGACCAACGACCTCGAGTCCTTTGACGCGCTACGCAGTGCGCTCGACGACGCGGCGGTGCTCGCGGAGTTCGCGACCGAGTCACTCGGCGCCGGCGAAATCGACCAGTCAATCTTCGCGGAACTCGCGAGTGCGGTCGAGGACCTCGGTCACGCCATCGCCGCCCTCGAGACCCAGAGCCTCTTCAGCGGACCCTACGACGAGAACGACGCGATCGTCGAACTCCACGCGGGCGCGGGCGGCACCGACGCGCAGGACTGGACCGAGATGCTGCTTCGCATGTACTCGCGCTGGGCGGAGCGCCGAGGTTTCGGGGTGGAGGTCGATGAGGCCACCGAGGGCCAAGAGGCGGGCCTGCTCTCGGCGACGTTCATCGTCAAGGGACGCTTCGCCTACGGGTGGCTCTCGGTCGAGCGCGGCGTGCACCGACTGGTGCGGATCAGTCCCTTCGACTCCCAGGCGCGTCGCCAAACCAGCTTCGCCAGTCTCGAAGTGACGCCACTCCTGGAGGACAGTGCCGGCGAAGTGGAGATCGACGAGAAGGACCTACGCGTGGACACCTACCGTTCTTCGGGCGCCGGTGGTCAACACGTGAACAAGACCGACTCGGCGATACGCCTCACGCACCTGCCGAGCGGCATCGTGGTGAGCTGCCAGAACGAACGATCCCAACACCAAAACCGCGCCCGCGCAATGCAGATCCTCGAAGCCAAACTCGCCGAGCGCGCCCGGGCGCAGCGTCGCGCCGAGATGGACGCGTTGAGTGGTCAGCGCAGCGACAACGCCTGGGGTTCGCAGATTCGTAGTTACGTCCAAGCGCCCTACCAACTCGTCAAGGACCACCGCAGTGACTTCGAGACCGGCAACGTCGAAGCGGTGCTCGACGGTGACCTCGATGGATTCATGGAAGCCGAGCTTCGTCGTCAGCGTTCGGCATCATAAAAATCTGCTGAGACAGCAATCGCAGGACTTTGATGGACCGAATAGGCGAGACGCTCAAACTAGAATCAATACGTCACTGTGCCCGAAATCTGCACAACTACTGAGCGACCCGAGGGGGTGATGACGTGATTCGTTTCGAGAACGTGTCCAAGACGTACAAGAACGGCACGCCCGCGCTCATCGACATCTCCCTCGACATCGAGAAGGGCGAATTCGTCTTCTTAGTCGGCGCGTCGGGCTCGGGTAAGACCACGTTCTTGCGCCTGCTGCTGCGCGAAGAGCACCCCGACAAGGGGCGCATCCTCGAGGCGGGACGCGACATCGGCGAACTGCCCAAGTGGCGCGTGCCCTACCTGCGTCGAAACATCGGCTGCGTCTTCCAGGACTTTCGGCTCCTCCCCAACAAGACGGTCTTTGAGAACGTGGCCTTCGCGCTCGAGGTCATCGGTCGTCCCCGCGCGACCGTCGAGTCACAGGTTCCCCAGATCCTGGAACTGGTGGGGTTGAGCGATAAGTCCAAGAACCTGCCCCACGAACTCAGTGGCGGTGAACAACAGCGCGTCGCCGTGGCGCGCGCCTTCGTTAATCGCCCACTCATCCTTCTGGCCGATGAACCCACCGGCAACCTCGACCCGTCGAACTCCGAATCGATCATGGCGCTGCTCGAGCGGATCAATCGAACCGGGACGACGGTGGTGATGGCGACCCACGACAAGGCGCTCGTTGACCGTATGCGACGACGCGTGGTCGAATTGGATCGCGGCGAGATGATCCGCGACCAGGTCCGCGGGGTCTACGGCATCGACGAGGGGATCGCGATCTAATGCGCGTCTACTTTCGCTACGCCTTGAAGGAGACCTTCTCCAACCTCTGGCGCAATCGGATGATGACCATCGCGGCGATTCTCTGCGTGGCGGTGTCCCTCGCCCTCGTGGGTTCGGCGCTGCTGCTCAAGCAAAGTGCGGCCCAGGCCTCGGTGCTCTGGCAACAGGGCACGCGCGTGACCGTCTGGATGGAGCCCACCGCCTCGACCACGGAGATCAACGGTGTGCGCACTCAGCTCGCCGATCTGCCCATCGTCAAGAGTTGTGACTACTTCACGCAGACCCAGGACTACAACGAGGCGAAGAAACTCCTTCCCCCCAACGAGTGGGCGGTGCTGACCGTGTCGGCGATGCCCTCGTCCTTCCGTTGCATCCCGACCGTTCCCTCTGACGCGTTCTTGGTGCAAAACACGTTTACCGGACAGCCCGGCATTTACCAGGTCACGACGCCAGGTTCTCAGATCCGCGAGATGAACAAGGTGATCAGAATCTTGCAGATCGTCTTCTTGGCGCTGGCGGCGGTGCTGCTGCTTTCGGCGTCGGTCTTGATCTTGAATACGATCCGGATGGCGATCTTCTCGCGTCGTCGCGAGGTGTCGGTGATGAAGCTGGTCGGCGCCACCAACTGGTTCATCCGGATTCCCTACATCTCTGAGGGCTTCGTGCAGGGTCTTCTGGGCTCGCTGGTCGCCATCGTGGCGGTGACCGCGTTGCACACCTGGTACCCACTTCCCAATGAGTTCCATCTCGACACCGCGGCGCTGATCGGCACCAATATCGTCGTGCTCGTCGTCGGGATCGTGATTGGCTCGGTCGGCTCCGCGATTGCCATCCGGCGATTCCTCGACGTCTAGTCGGAGTTCTTGTCGAAGTCGATGGCGAGGGAGTTGACGCAGTAGCGCAGCCCCGTCGCGGTAGGCCCGTCGTTAAAGACGTGACCGAGGTGGCCGCCGCAACGAGAACAGAGGATCTCGGTGCGGCGACGAAAGAGCGACCGGTCTTCGCGTTCGATCACGGTGCCCGCTTCGCACTCGTCGAAGCTCGGCCACCCGCAGCCCGAGTCAAACTTCTGGGCGCTCGTGAACAGGCGCTGGCCGCACCCGCCACAGCGAAAGACGCCCTCGGCGTCGACGTGTAGCAGCGAACCCGAAAACGGTGCCTCCGTCGCGGCCTTACGCAAGACGGCGTAGCGGTCGCTTGAGAGTTCGGACTTCCACTCCTCGTCGGTCCTTTCGACCTCGTAGGGCACTAGTAGAAGTTCGGTCGCGGCGCTTCGGTCACGACCTGGGGACGTTCGGGCTCGTTGGCGAGTAGTCGGGCGAAGGATCCCGCGAGACCCTCGGGGTCGAGGCCCAACTCCGCCAAGATTTCGTCGGGCTTGTGTTGTTCGAGGTACGCGCGCGGCACGCCCAGGATTCGAGTGGTGGGGAAGGGATGACCGAGCTCTTGCGCGCGAGAGCGCACCGCGGAGACCATTAACGTCCCCGCTCCGCCGTGGCGCGTGCCGTCTTCGACGGTGATGATGCGCGAGTGCGAGAGCGCGTCGTCGATCATCTGGCGATCCGGCGGGAGGACGCGCACGTCGTAGAGCGTGACGCGTTGCGCGTCCTCACCAAGTAGTTCGAGCGCGCGATAGGCCGACGGGGCCATCTTGCCGAGGGCCAGGACGCACAACGATCCGTCGCCGCGAGCGATCTCGCGCGCCCGCAGGCCCTCTCCGACCTTTCCGTCGAAAGGACGCGGATCGGTCTTGGGGTAGCGAATGGCGGTGGGCGTGGTCATCGAGAGCGCCGTCTCGAGCATCACCGGTACTTCTTCGGCGGTGGCGGGTGCGAAGATCGTCATGTTCGGGATCGCCAGGCAGAGCGCGATGTCGAGGAGACCGTGGTGACTCGGGCCGTCGTCGCCCGTGACCCCGGCGCTCTTGAAGACGAAGACCACCGGGAGGTTTAACAGGCCCACGTCGAGGTTCGCCTGGTCGAAGGCCCGAGAGAAGAACGTCGAATAGACCGCGACGACCGGCTTGAGACCGCCCATGGCCATGCCCGCGGCCGCGGTCACCGCGTGCTGTTCGGCGATGCCCACGTCAAAGAAACGAGTGGGAAACTTCGTTTGGAAGTCGAGTAACCCGGTGGGGCCGGCCATCGCCGCGGTGATGGCGACGATGCGCTCGTCGCGGTCGGCCGCCTTGATCAACGCGTCGGAGAACGCCTCGGTGAATGTCGTGACGCTGGGGTTCGTCTCGTTGGCGGCCGGCAACTTGTAGTCGTGCATCTTGAGGTCGTCGCTCATCGCCGGCTCGTAGCCGCGTCCCTTTTGGGTCAACGTGTGTACGACGATGGGGCCGTCCCACTCCGCGGCGTTCTTAATGGCGCTCTCCAGCGCTTCGATGTTGTGGCCGTCGATGGGCCCCACGTAACGCACCCCGAGGTTCTCGAAGAACGCGTGCGGCGTGACGATCTCTCGCGCCACCGAGGTGACGCCGTGGATGCCGAGGTAGGCGGCCTGACCGACACGGGGCAGGCGCGGTACCCAGCGTCGCACGCGCTCGCGCATCGTGACGTAGGTCTTATTGAGTCGCAGCGAGGTGAGCGACTCAGAGAGCTTGGAGATCGTGGGCGCGTAACTACGGCCGTTGTCGTTGAGGACGATGACGACTCGCTGGTTGGAGTGGCCGAGGTTGTTCAGCGCCTCAAAGGCCATGCCACCCGTCAGCGACCCGTCGCCCACGACCGCGACGACGTGACGCTTACCGCCGTGTCCGATGAGTTCGTGTCGTTGTTCGAGCGCCACCGAAAGGCCGTGGGCGTAGGAGAGGGCGGTCGACGCGTGGCTGGATTCGATCCAGTCGTGCTGGCTCTCGGAGCGACTGGGATACCCCGAGAGGCCGCCACGTTGGCGAAGGTTCTTAAATCCGTAGCGGCGTCCGGTCAAGAGTTTGTGCACGTAGGCCTGATGACCGGTGTCCCAGAGCAGGATGTCCTTCGGTGATTCGAAGACCCGGTGCAGGGCAATGGTGAGTTCGACGACGCCCAGATTCGACCCGAGATGGCCACCCGTCTTCTTGACGTTGGTGATGATGAACTGGCGAATCTCCTGGCTGAGTTGGTCGAGTTGCTTAAAAGAAAGCGGTTGGAGATCGGCGGGGGTCTCGATCGACGGCAGGATCACGGAGTCCAGCCTAGTGTTGGCATCGCCCAGTAGTCGGGCCACGAAACTCTCACATTCGATGCCGTGACGAGGGTTCTCAGTCGGTGCTGGTGGAGGCGCTCGACGACGTCGAGGAGGTATTGGGAGTGGCCGTCGACGGTGCGGCGGGTGTCGTAGGAGTAGGGGACGCGGCGCCGTCACTCGAGGTCTTGCCGTCGCTCGAGGATGTGCTGTCACTCGACGATGCGGTCGACTCGCTCTTCGCGCTCGCGGCGCTCGATCCTCTCGAGTCGGTCTTATAAAAGCCGCTGCCCTTAAAGACGATGCCGACCGAGGAGAAGACCTTTCGTAACTCGCCGCCACAGAGTGGGCAGGTCGCAAGGGGTGGATCCGTGAACTTCTGGACGGCCTCTACGCGCTCGTGGCACGAGGTGCACTCGTATTCGTAGGTGGGCATCACTAACTCCGGAGGAAAACTGTATCGATACCCAATCTACCGGGCAAGGTCACTCGCTCGTTCGTGACGTAACATGACCCGGTGGACGACTTCCACCAACTACGACGCGGAGGCCCCGCCGGCGCGGCGTTTCCCCGTGAGGTTGGCCCGAGCGAGGTCAGCGCGCGCCGGGCGCTGGCGCGCTGTCGTGTCACGATGCTGGCCTCGACGACCGTCGCGGTCGCCGCGAACACGTTCAATAAGGGTGACGTGTTGGCCACGGCGCGCGTGGCGGGCATCCAGGCCGCGAAACGCGCGTCGGAGCTGTTGCCGATGGCCCACCCCGTGCTGGTCGGCAACGTCTACGTGAACTTCACGATCGCCGACGCCCACATCGACGTCGAAGCCGAGGTCGACACCATCGACCGAACGGGCGTCGAGATGGAAGCCCTGACTGCGGCGACCGTGGCGGCTCTGACGATCTACGACATGTGCAAGTCGAGTGACCGCACGATGACCATTGAGCGCGTGGCCCTGTGGGAGAAGTCCGGCGGACGCTCGGGGACGTGGCGTCGCGAGGAGCCGTCCGACGAGTAGAAAGGCGCTCGACGCTGTGGACTCGCTCGCGCACCCGCTACCCTCGTTCCAGATGAGAACGGGAGAAGTATGAGCGCCATTCGTGGTGGGGTGGAGCAGAGCCGCGAGCGGCTCGTCGCGCTCGTTTTGTTGCTCCAGCGCGCCTGGCAGTACGGGGCGCTCACCCAGGAAGAGATCCTGCGCGACCTCAAGATCGACGCCTACCCCGTCTCGGCCAAGGGTCCCCGAAAGATCCGCGCCTACGAGGGTACCGACAGCACCGTTCGCCAAAAGTTCGAACGCGACAAGGCTCGCATCCGAGACCTCGGCTTCGAGATCGTCACCCTGACGAACGACGACGGCTCGGTGGGCTACAAGATCGATCCGGCGAGTGGCTACGCGCCGCCGATCTACTTCACGCCCGAAGAAGAGCGGGTGGTTCGCCTCGCCCTGAAGTTCTGTGGGTTCGGACGATCGGGCGCCTTCAGTGTCTTTAACGACGTGCCCGCCAGCGACGGGGGTCTGGAGGCGTCCAACTACTACACCCCCGTGCTGCGCGCCCTCAACCTGCGCCGAGCCTTGACCTTTGACTATCTCTCAACGACGTCGAAGGCCCGCCTCGTCGAGCCCCTCGTGATCGACGTCTTTAACGGGGTCAGTTATCTGGTGGCGAGAGTGAAGGGCACCGAGGAGATCAAGGGATATCGTCTCACCCGCATGACCTCGATGCCCGCGGTGTTGCCCGACAGTTTCACGGTGAGCGAAGAGACCTTAGAAGTGGCTCGCGCGTGGCGTCCGGAGTATGCGAGGACCCCGCGATCGATCGACGTCGAGGTGTCGACCAATGAGAACTACGCCGATCTGTTGGTGCGCCAGTACCCCGAAGCGATCGCCGCGACCAAGAGCAACGGCAAGGTTCAGGTACGGATCACCTTCGAGAGCCCCCGCCAGGCCCTGCGCTTCGTGCTGGAGGGCGCCGACCGACTTCGCCTCGAGTCACCCAAGTCGCTGCGCAGCGAGCTGCTCACCTGGTTGGGTGAGGTGAACCGCGGTGACGTGCCGGAGATCTCGGCGTCGTCCTTCGAGGTGGCGCCCGCGAACGATGTCCTTGGCCAGACCCTGCAACTCCTCCACGCCGTCTACGCGAGCGAGGACGGCCTGCGGGTGAGCGAACTCGCGACGCGTTTCTCCTTGACGCCCGATCACGTGCGACTGATCATGGACCGCCTGGTCTCTTTAGAGCCGATGGCCGAGGCGAGTGACGGGACGAATCGATTTCCGGCCCACGTCATCAAGGAGTGCGACGACTGGGACGACGAGGAGCACGATGACTCGACGTATCGCGCGGACTTCTCCGACCTGCCCGAAGGCGCCGAGGACCCTTCGCCGCTGATGTGGCGCGACGTGTTCGAGCTCAACATCGCACTGCGCGAAGCCTCGAGGATCTACGCCGACCCCGCGATCTTCTCGGCGATCGAAAAGATCGAGAGTGCCATGAACGCGCCCGTGCAGGTCGAGATGACCTCGAACGAGGTGCTACTCGCCCAGGTCGAGAGCGCTATCGAGACTCACTCCCAGATCAAGATCGACTACACCTCGGGGGTGAGCGACGAGTCGCACTCGCGAGCCATCGAGCCGCGCGAGATGAAGGTTCTCAACGGCCATACGTACGTCCGGGCGTACTGCACGTCGCGAGAGGCCTGGCGAACGTTTCGCGTCGACCGGATCAACGCGGTTCTCGCCACGTCGCCCGTCACGGAGGAGCGACCCGAGGACGAGGTGGATAACTGGTTGACGCGAGTCGGCGACGAGGGTGAAGAGGTCGTGGTCGTCGTTGAAGCGGCCAACCGCTGGCTCTTCGAGCCGTTGCCGGGCGCGCAGTGGCTCGTGTTGAAGGACGGGCGACACGCGGTCAAGTTCCGCTCGTCGGACGAGACGTTCCTCGACTACCTCATGGTGCGCGCGGGTGCGGGAGCGGTGGTGGCGACGCCGAAGTTCGCCAAAGCCGGGCACGACCTCGCCCGACGGATCGCCGCGCAGCTCTAGGCGACCGTTGGGTCCCCAGAGAGGGGACCCGTGCTGCGCCTACTGCCTCGGCGATCGAACGACGTGACGTACTTCACGAACGACGCCGCCCACGAACTCGACGGCCTACGCGACGGCGGGCCGGGCTGGTGGCTGCGCGGGAGTGGGGACACCCGTGACCCCGCCGACGTGGCGCGCGTCCTCCAGACCAGTGAGCGTGCTCGCGTGTGCGGGTACGACGTCATCGTCGCCGCGCCCCGACCGATTTCCATTCTCCTCGCGCTCGACCCCGCACACGCGAGTGGCGTCCTCCAGGCGCATCGCAGCTCGGTTCGTTCGGCCATTGAGTACCTCGAAGAGAGAGCGCTCGTCGTTCGGGACCGTCGCGCTGGCGGCGACGAGGAGGCGCCGGCGCGCTGGGGCGCCGCCGTGAGCTTCACTCACGGACTGAACCGACACGGCGAGCCACACCTCCACGATCACGTCCTCGTGGGCGCGCGACCGGCGGGCCAACGAAGCGTGCTCGACTCGCGGGCGCTCTACGCGCACGCTTCGGCCGCCGACGCGTTGTACCGAGCGTCCCTGCGCCACGAACTCGCCGAGCGCACCCCCTGGTCGGCCTGGCGTTCCTTCGAGGGCGTCGAACGGGTCGTCGGTCTCGATGAGGGGTATCGCGCGCTCTGGTCGGGGCACCATCGAGAGCGCGGCGAGAAGCTCACCTGGGACCGAGCCGCCACCGTCGCCGCGTGGGCACGCGACGAGCAGCGTTTCGAGCCATTGGGTGTGCTCGACGCTCCGCGGGTACGTGACCGACTCGACGAGCACGGCTTCGCCGGAGCGCTGGAGGGCCGCCACGAGGTCGCGCGGCGACACGTGATCGAGGCCTGGGCGAACGCCGCTCGCTACGGCCAGGGAGCTCGAGCACTCACCAGTGCCGTCGACCAGCTCTATCCGTCGCTACGAGGTCGCGGAGGCGTCCACGAGCGCACGATCGGCCTCGGCGAGGCCCGAATGACTGCGCGGGTCCGCGAACTAGGGCCCCGGCCCCTCGAACGCGGCGACCTCGACCAGTGGCGTCAGCGATCCCGCGAGGTCGCTCGCTCTCGCGAGGGCCGCTCGAGGTAGGGACGAAAGCGCGGGTCTCGATACGCGGGGGTCAGTTCGACCCACTTGAGCTGATTGTGGGCGTCGAGCCCGAGCGCGCGGCCGTCTCGACCTTGGGCCAGTTCACTCACCGTGACGCGATCGCGCTCGATCCAGGTCGTCGAGTGGCCGGTCGTTCGGCCCTTTTTGTCGCGTTGCACGCTGGGCGAGGCGGCCAGTTCGCGACCCGCTAGATGGCGCAGCATCTCTAACGTTGGCCGATCGGCGATCCCCGGGAGGATGAGTGTCGTCGGGAACAGTGACAAAAAGCCTTCGGCGGAGGTTCCCCAGCGAGCGCGAGCCTGGCTAAGGTCCTGGAGGCACGCGAGGGTGAGCACGCCTTGGCCGCCGCCTTCCGAGACGATGCCGGCGAGTCGGGGGAGTGGCGCCACGTTGGCCAGTTCGTCCAGCGCCAGCAACAAGCGCGCACCTTCGGGCTGTCGGTCGTAGGTGGCGTGGACCAACTCTTCGACGAGTCCGACGACGAGGGGTGTGGTGACGGCCTGGTACCGGCTGGGTGCGACGACGTGGAGCTGGTGGGGACCGCGCAGGAACTCCCCGACGTCGAGTGGCGCCTCTCGCGCCGCGGCCCGAGCGGCTTCGGTGCGCACCCCGGCGAAGAGACCCGCCGCCGTCGACCAGATACTGGAACGTTCGCGTTCTTCGGTCGCCAAGACGCCGCGCAAGAGCGACACCGAGGGGTGATGTTCGCCGTGACGATCGTTGAGTTCGTGTACGAAGTCCTCGCAGCGTCGCTCGTCAACTCGTGACGCGAGTTGACCGAGTGACTCGTCGCGCAACGCGCTCGCGTGCAGTAGTGGCGCGACGAGTGCGCCCGCTCGTTCACTCCAATGGTCGTCACTTCGATCACCTCGACCGCGTCGCGCAACGTCCAATAAGCTCCGCGAAGCCAAAACTGCGCCGTCCCAAGTTAAAGATTGTCTTAGAGGTGAGTAACCGATACGTTGCACTCCAGGTGGTGTTACGACGGTTCCCGACGGATCGAAGAGCAACGTTGCACCATCACGGCGTGCGCGCGACATCAGTGATACGACGTCACTCTTCGTCGACGTGACGACGCACGCGTCACTCGTCATCAGGAGATTCGGAATGATGATCGACGACGTCTTTCCACTTCGCGTTGGACCTAACACGAGTGTTGAACGTTCGCGTCCACTCATCGCGTCACCGTTCGCACCTCGACCTAAGTACACGCCATCGTCCGAAAGCATCGTGAACCATCGGTCGTAAAAAACTTCTAAATACTTGACATTGGTGTGAATAACGACTGAACTTTTAAATGTCCTTCTGCGGAGGAGGCACACGTTGTACTTCGCGTTGTTGCCAACGCGTCGACGACGCTTCTTCGCGCAAGGACCGTGCACTGCGATCAGTCGCCGTACAGCCGTGAGGTTGGGTGGTACATGGCCGAGTACACGAGATATCAATGCGGTGACTGCAGTGAGAACACCATCGAGGTGCCTCGGGTCCCAAATTGATTCAACGTTGAGTCCCAAGGAGGGAAAGTGGCACCAGCCGCGAAGAAGAAGGCTCCAGCCAAGAAGGCTCCAGCCAAGAAGAAGGCCGCAGCGAAGAAGGCTCCGGCTAAGAAGAAGGCCGCAGCGAAGAAGGCTCCGGCCAAGAAGAAGGCTGTAGCCAAGAAGGCTCCCGCCAAGAAGAAGGCCGCAGCGAAGAAGGCTCCGGCTAAGAAGAAGGCCGCAGCGAAGAAGGCTCCCGCCAAGAAGAAGGCCGTAGCCAAGAAGCGCCCCGCCGCCAAGAAGGCTGCGAAGAAGATGTAACGACTCTCTCTTGAGAGTGCATTCGAGGGGGTCGAAAGACCCCCTCGAATGCCGTCTAGAGCAAAGTGATGTCGTCCGGCTCGTCGACGTCGAAGCGCCAGGGACTATCGGTGACGACGTGGCAGGCAACACCGAGACGCTCGGCTTCGCCTCGGTGCAGCAGCGCAGAGTTCGCGCCATAGTAAAAGTGAAACTCGAGGCCCGTCGGCACGACGAGGACGTTCGTACCTGTGGCGAGGTGGTCGGTGACGATGGTGACGCCGTCGGAGGGATCGAAGGTGCCAAGACCCGCGGGGGAGCGAAGGTCGCCGTGGGCGACGATGAGTCGGTCGTAGCGGCTCGCGAGGACCCCATAGGCGTGTTGCACCGACGCATTCAGGCTTGGCGTGTCACTGACGAGTGGTTCGGCTCCGTGTTCGAGGGCGAAGGCCGTCACGTCGCTCGATTCGCTGAGCACGATGACGTGCCGCGGGGCGCTCGCCGCCACTACGCCTTCGGCGAGCTGGCGCGCCAAGGTAGAGACTTCGCCGACGCCGCCGCGTCGGAGTCGGTCCTTCGCGACGTCGAAGGCCTTCAGGGGCACTACCACGACGTCACGGACCATGGGGATGAATCCTAGGAGCCTCGTTGCTCACTACGATTTTGGGGTGCGCACGCCCCCGCTGGACCTTCTGGCCTTCGAGCGGGCGCTGCTGGCGACGGGTCATCTCGTCGTGGGCATCGACGAAGTCGGTCGCGGCGCGTTGGCGGGTCCCTTGACCGTCGGCGCCGTACTCGTCGACCGCGACGACGCCCCGCCGCGGGGACTCACCGACTCGAAGGCCCTGCGCGCCGGCCAGCGCGAAGGGCTCGTGGAGCCGATAGAGCAGTGGTGCGCGGGGTATTCGATGGGCTCGGTGAGCGCCATCGAGATCGACCGCTGGGGACTCCGGTTGGCGTTGGCCGTCGCGGCGACCCGGGCGATCGACGGTCTTGCGGTCGCGCCCACCCACGTGCTCATCGATGGAACCTTCAACCTCCTCGACGCCCCCCCGCGACTCGACGATGACGTCCTCGACGCGCCGACGCTGACTTACGCCACCCTCTCCCACACGACCGTGGTGGGCGGGGACGCCCGCTGTGCCACCATCGCGGCCGCGTCGGTCCTCGCCAAGGTGCAGCGTGACCGAACGATGCGCCGCCTCGCCGTTGAGTTCCCGGACTACGGATGGGACGCCAACAAGGGATACGGCGTCGCCGCCCACCGTTCGGCGATTGAAAACCGCGGCCCCTGCGACTACCACCGACGGACCTGGCGGCTTACGGCGAACTAGTTCGAACGGTCAGACAGACACCCCGCGGGGCCCCCGGCGACCTGGGGAAAAGGCCGCTAAAGAGTAGGCTTGCGGGACCATGCCGTCACTGCTCTCGGTGAACAATCTGAAGGTTCAGTTCACCACCCGTAACACGTTCGCCACCGCCGTGGACGACTTCTCGCTAGAAATCGGCCAGGGCGAGTGCGTGGGTCTGGTGGGCGAGTCCGGGTGCGGCAAGACCACCACGGGGCTCGCGATCATGCGCCTCCTCCCAGGAAACGGACGTATCGCCGCGGGCAGCGTGGTGCTCGACGGCGTGGACCTGGCCTCCTTGACGGAGAAGCAGATGCAGGGAATGCGCGGCGACGCCGTGGCGCTCATCCCCCAAGACCCAATGAGTTCGCTCAATCCGACGACCAAGATCGGCCGACAGATTGGTGAGGGTTTGCGGATCCATCGCGGGGCGAGTGACGAAGAGGCCCGCAAACGCGCTCTCGAGGTCCTAGAGATGGTCGACATGCCCCGACCGAGTGAGCGTCTCGACCAGTACCCCTTCGAACTCTCCGGCGGCCTGCGTCAGCGCGTGATCATCGCCATGGGACTGGTCTGTTCGCCCAAGTTACTCATCGCCGACGAACCCACGACCGCCCTCGACGTCACGATCCAGGCGCAGATCCTGGACATCTTGGACAACTTGCGCAAGGACCTTGGCATGTCGGTGCTGCTCATCACCCACGACATGGGGGTGATCGCCGGGCGCACCGATCGAGTCGTCGTCATGTACGGGGGGAAGAAGGCGGAAGAGTCCCCGACGGACGAACTCTTTCGCTCGATGCGCCACCCCTACACCCAGGCGTTGCTCGCCTCGATGCCGAGCCTCGAAACGGCGTCGAAGCAGAAGCTCACCTCCATCGCTGGTATGCCGCCGGATCTCTCGAAGGTAATCGTCGCGTGTCGCTTCGCACCGCGGTGCCGCTACGCGACGGACCAGTGCCGACTCGAGGACCCGCCGCTGACCGGGACTCCGACGCACCGTTTCGCGTGCTTTCACCCCGTCGATGGCGCGCTGGACACGATCGTGACCACGCCCGCGTCCGCCGCGAGCCTGGCGGCCAGCGACCACGTCGAACTCGCCCGAGTTGAGCATCTGGTCAAAGAGTTTCCCATCAAGGCGGGGCTCATACGCCACAAGGTGGGAGCGGTGCACGCGGTGTCTGACGTCAGTTTCACCGTGAACGCTGGCGAGACGTTTGGTCTGGTGGGCGAATCCGGCTGCGGCAAGACGACGATCGGTCGAATGCTGGTGGGCCTCGAACCGGTGACCAGCGGCGCGATTTACTTCGACGACAAGATCGTCTCGGCCAAGGGTTACCGACCCACCAAGGCCGACCGTCGCAACCGTCAGATGATGTTCCAGGACCCCTACTCCTCCCTCAATCCTCGCATGAAAGTCGGCCAGATCCTCGGTGAGCCCCTGATGGTCCAGCACGAGGGCAACAAGGCTCAACAGAGCGCGCGGGTGAAGGAACTCCTCGCCGCGGTGGGTCTCGATCCGCTTTCGGCCGATCGCTACCCCCACGAGTTCTCCGGTGGTCAACGCCAGCGCATCGGCTTCGCCCGCGCCCTGGCCCTCAACCCTCGTCTGATAGTGGCCGACGAGCCCGTCTCCGCCCTGGACGTCTCCGTCCAGGCGCAGATCTTGAACTTGATGAAGGACCTGCAGCGCGAGCACAACCTCGCCTACGTCATGGTGAGCCACGACCTCGCGGTCGTCTATTACATGGCCGACACGATCGGCGTCATGTACTTGGGCAAGATCGTGGAAATTGGTGACGCGGAGTCGGTCTTCCGATCGCCCGCGCACCCCTACACCCAGGGCCTCCTCGACGTCGTGCCAGTGCCCGACCCCGTCGAGGCGCGTCGACGGCGGGGACTGCAGGTGACCGGCGAGCTGCCCTCTCCGGTCAACCCGCCTTCGGGCTGTCGATTTAGGACACGCTGTCCGAAGGTCCAAGAGATCTGCGCCGTCGAGGAGCCACCCCTCCAGGACTTCTCCGCGACCCAGCGCGCCGCGTGCCACTTCCCAATGAAAACGCCAGTCTCAATTGGCGCTGCGGCGTCGAGTTCGTCGCAGTAACTCGCTCGTTCCCGAGAACATCGCCAGAACCTTCGGATGACGGTCAGCGGATGCTGATTCGACTCGTCGGTACTTATCGCTCGAGGAGTCGGACCTCAAAGGTGTCGCGGAGCGCGTCGCCGATGTAGTTGATTGCGACGACCACCAAGATGAAGATCAACGCCAAGGGATAGATCTCCCACCAGTAGCCGTTGGATATCTGCGCGGTGCCGTTCTGCAACATGGTGCCCCAGTCGGTCTGGGGAGGNNGGGAACACGTGTCGACGGATGATGTGCCATTTTCTCGCGCCCATCGCCGTCGCCGCCTGCGTGTACTCAAGTTTCTTGATTAACAGGGCGTCGCCGCGAATGATGCGGGCGTTCGCCCACCACCCGGTGATGCCGATGATGATGATCAAGAATGTCGTCGATCGCGAGAAAATCGTGAAGAGGCTGATGAGGAGGAAGAGGTAGGGAATCGAGAGGAAGGCGTCGAGGATTCGCATCATCACCGTGTCCACGACACCGCCGACGAAACCGGAGACCATGCCGTAGATCGTGCCGACGATGATGGTGATGAGTCCGGCCAACATGCCGAGGGTCAAGGAGTACTCTCCGCCGTACATGATCCGACCCAGTTCATCGAAGCCCGAACTGTCGGTGCCGAGCCAGTGGTGGGCGGAAGGCGTTGCGTTCCACACCGCACTCAGTGCGGTGGCCTGGTTGGTTTGGTTCGTGTGGTAAAAAAGCGGTCCGACGTAGCAAAAGATCAAGGTGAGTACGAGGTAGGCGACCGACGCGATGGCCAGTTTGTTGTGCAAGAAAATGCGGAGGCGCTGACGCCACATCGGTACGATGTCATCGGCCTTCAGCTCGACCGCGTGCGTGGGGTCGAGCGAAAGTTCGAGAGCTTCTTCGTCCAGGATGCTCACGAGGCCGCTCCTTGGATTCGAATACGCGGGTTCACGACACCGAGCATGATGTCAGCAAGGAAGTTGCCCGTCAACGTCAAGATCGTCGCTAGGAGGGTAATGCCGAGCACCGTTGGAATGTCGACGTTGGTCGCAGCGTTCACCGTTTGAATCCCGAGACCGGCGTAGTTAAAGACGCTCTCCACGATGAGTGCACCGCCGATCAGGCCAGGCAGGGACAGGCCGAGAATGGTGACGATCGGTCCGAGCGCATTACGCATGGCGTGTCGAAAGAGAACCCGTGACCCACTGCAACCCTTGGCCTTGGCGGTGCGCACGTAGTCCTGTACGAGCACTTCGAGGACCGTGCCTCGCATGAAGCGGCTCAAGGTGGCGACCGAGACCATCGTGAGACAGGCGACCGGCAAGATGAAGCCCACGGGATCGGTGAATATCGCCCACGGTGCCACGCCTGAGGGCGGCGACGACGGCAGATGAGGCCAGCTGAAGCTGAAGGCTTGCAGCATCAAGAGGCACAGGAGAAAAAGCGGCATGGCGTAGAGAACAAACGCCGTTCCCGTTGCCGCATAGTCGAACGTGGTGTTACGACGCGACGCCTGGTAGATGCCGAGCGGGATGCCGATGAGGATGGTGAAGATCAGAGAAGAGAGCGCCAACCAGATGGTGCGCGGCACGTAGAGCGAGATGATGTTCCACACCGAGAGGTTCTGCTTGTAGGAGTGACCGAGGTTGAAGTGTAAGAACACCTGATCGAGAAAGTTCTTGAAGCGAACGAAGTAGGGATGGTCCATCCCATTTACGAGCCCCCAGTGAGCCACCGTGGAGGGATTGGCGTGGGTGCCGAGCACGGAATAAGCCGGCGCCAAGATGCCGCCGGACTGGAAATAGGGAAGCGTAAAGGTGAAGAGCATCACAATGAGCAATACGATTAACGACTGAATAAATCGCCGGATCACGTAGGCCAACATTGCAGCAAAGTGTATCAGTGGGCCTAGATTGAAAGGTTTCGGGGCCGCGCGGCGACATCGCGGGAACCCTGCTCCGCCAACCAAATCAATCCCGTAACTGAAACGACCCCCTCGTTGTGAGGGGGTCGTTTCAGTTACGGCTTACGCCTCGGTGATGTCTACTTCTTGAAGTACATGTACTCCGGCATGAAGTTCTGCAACGGGTTCGGCGCGAGGCCGTTGATTCCGTTGACGTCCTTCGCCGCCAGAGTCTTCAGCGTTTCACCCGTGGAGTCGGCCTGCGGCTGGAAGAGCACCGGCAACTGCTTCGCGGTGTACTCCGCGAAGGCCTTCAATGGTGCGGTGCCAAACGTCGTGGCCTTGATGAGCGTGGTCTCAGTTGCGTTGGAGTAGTCACCGACGTTGAAGCCACCACCTGGGGCGAAGAGAGTCTCGCCCGAGGGGTAGTAGTCAGGTGCGTAGCTCCAGCCGCCACCCCACGAGCAGAGCTCGTAGGACGTGCCCGCTTCGCAGTCACCGATCACGTCGTTGAACGTTGCTTCGGTGTGGCTGAACTTAAAGCCAATCGAGTCCCAGTCCGCGACCTCGGCGTTGAACGTGTCGTCGAGCGAAGGTGATCCACTGGCCCAGATGATGCTCAGGTTCAAGGTTGCGCCCTTCGCGATGCCAGCACCACAGTCCGTGGCGCCAGTTCCTGGTGACTCACAGGTATCCACGCCACCAACCAACTTCCACCCGTGGCTCGTCAAGAGCTTCTTGGCATTGGTCAGGTTGAAGGAGTAGGGGTTCGGGACCGGCTCGAGGGCCTCGGCGAGTCCACTCACCGACTTGGGTGTGTTGGGCGGCAGCGGACTGTCGATTGGCACACCGTAGCCCTTGTCCACTTTCTGGAGGATGGCCGTCTGGTCGACTGCTTCCTGGAGAGCCTGGCGGATGTAGAGCTGCGAAACGATCGCGTGCTTGGGGTCCTTGGTGGAGAAGTTGAACGGCGCGTAGTTAAAGGCCCACGTCGAACCAGTCACCAGGTTGTACTTCGAAGAGACTGCTGACCAGTTCGATCCGACCTTCAATGGGGCCGGGGCGTTACTGGTGAGCACCGTCGGGTCGACGTAGCCAAGGGTGATGTCGCCACTGCGAAGAGCGGTCTCTTCGGCGTTGGCGGTAGTGAAGGCGTCTTCCTTGACGTAGTCGATGCCCTTTTGAGCCTTGGTCGGACCGGAGTACGTGGGGTTCGGCACAAACGTGGCGTTCCCCAGGTCGTCCATCTTGATCAACTTCCAGGGACCGTCGGCACCACTCGTCCAGAGGGCGTCGGAGAAGTCAGTCTGGGTACCTGCCTGCGCGTCGAGGTACTTCTCAACGGCCTTGCAGGCGGCGTCGGTCGAGGCCGCGCCGTAGACACCGCTCGCGCAGGTCGACGGCTTGCCGGCTGCGGTGACGTCCCAGGTGTTAGGCATCGGGGTCAACTCCGAGAGGTAGTTGTAGAGAATCCATCCGGGGTTCACCGAACCGGTGAACTTGATGGTGACGACATTGCCCTTACCCGAGGCGCTCGCGACCTGGTCGGGGATGCCGTAGCCCTTGTTGTAGCCGCAGTAGCTCGTCGGGTCAGCCTTGTACATGTTCAAGAAGAACATCACGGACTCGGCGTCGACGGTCTGACCGTCAGCGAACTTCCAGCCCTTCATGTTGATCGTGATCGTCTTGTTGCCGTTGGAGAAGACTGGCGCCTTGGCGGGCGACAACTTGTAGTCGACGGCCGACGATCCGGGGGTACCGAACCAGTACACGGGACGATACGTCATCTCCTGGAACTGACTCAAGGTCGCTACCGAGAAGTATTGGCAACCGAGATAAGGAAATATGTAGTTTGGCGAGGCTCCCGGGCCTTCGGCAAACGTAATCGTGTTTGACGCCGTGCTCGCAGCGGTCGCGCCACTGATCGTCGGTACTATCAGCCCTAGTGTCATCGCGCTGCCGACTGCCGCGATGGTCACCAAAAGCCGAAGCTTGGTTCCTACTTGCATGTTGTATTGCCTCCCCGTACCACGATGTATGGTCACGTCCTGTTTACGCACCCGTCTCGGATGACTGTTGGCAACTGTATCGGGACTACAGGGGTGAAACAAGTTCGCCACAACCGCACAAACTTGGTGAATTAATCAACATCACGTCCTCGATGAACGGGAGTGAAGTACCGCAGCACCTGCACTTATAACTCAAAGGTGGATTGACGATTTCATCACCGACATGCTCATATCGTGCACAAAACCCCTCCAGGGAACATCCGGCACGATTACTTGGGTGTTAATTCTTGCGTGCCGAAGGTCGTTTGGATGCGAACTTTTTCAAAGCGGGCCACTTCGGTGCACCGCGAGTCCCGTCGATTTCGATTGAAGGCACCGATGACGAGGTTCGCTTTGGATTCGACGACGGAGCTCTCGTTAGAGGTGCAGATACTCGGGAAGGAAGTTCCCCAACGCGTTCGGGACCGACCCAATGGAACTCTGCACCGATCGACTCGTCTCGATGAGGGTCTCGGTGCTGGGCATAAAGAGCACGGGCACCTGGTCGGCGGCGTACTGCTCGTACGCGCTCAACGACGCCGCCGCGGTGGTGTCGGCGGTGATCAACGCGTTCATCTGGGGACTGTCGTAGCCGCCCCAGTTGGAGTTGGCACCCGAGAGAAGAATCTGGTCACCCGAAGGGTAGTAGTTCGGATCGTAGGCCCAGGGAGCACCGGACCAGCACATTGACCACGAGGTGCCACTGCCCACCGTGCACGCGGTGGCGAGATTATTGAAGGTATTCGCCGTCGCGGTGACGTCCACGCCGATAGTCGCCCAGTCCGAGACCATGGTGCCGACGGTGTTGTCGACCGTGGGGTCGCCCGTGACGTACATGAAAGAGAAGCTCAACGTCGCGCCCGCCGCGACGTTCGCGCCGCATTCACCGGCGGCCGTTCCCGGCGACGTACAGGTCATGACCCCTGACGTCTCGCTCCAGCCGTGCGAGGTGAGCAAGGCCTTGGCGGCGGTGGCGTTAAAGGTGTACGGGTTCGTCGGGACCTTGCTCAGCGTGGTCGGTGCGTCACTGGGAAGTGGGCTGTAGCCGAGTACGCCGTAGTTCTGGTCGACGCTGCGCAGCACGCTCGGCTGATCGAAGGACTCTTGGAGCGCTTGACGGAAGTAGAGCTGTTGAAAGACTGCTTGGAGTGGGTTGGAAGTGGAGAAGTTGATCTGGGCGAAGTTGACGGCGTAGGGCGCCACGACGGAGAGCCGGTACTTGGCATTCAGCGCCGCCAAGTTCGCACCGACCGCCCCGGGTTTCGGCGCGGGACTCGTCAGGTCGCCGACGTCGAGGTACCCGAGGTCGAGCTTGCCGGCGAGGAGGTCGGCCTTCTCGGTCGCCTCCGAGGTGTAGGCGATCTCCTTGACGAAGTGCACCTGAGCGTGTTGTGGACCGGAGTAGCGCGGATTCGCGGCAAAGATGGCGTCACCCTGCGCGTCGAAACTGGTGAGTCGCCACGGTCCGTCGTCCCCGCCCTGCCAGAAGGCCGAAGTGAACGTCGAGGTCGCGCTCGCCATTTTGTCGAGGTACGCCTCGACCGCTTTGCACGACGCCTGGGTCGACGCGGCGCCGTAGGCGCCGGTGGCGCAGCGCCCCGCGACGTGCGCGGCGGTCACGTCCCAACTATCGGGCAGCGGCGTGATCTCGGAGAGATAGTTGTAGAGGAACCAGTTCGCGTTGACCGCGTTCTTCATGCGAATCACCACCCGAAGACCGGCACCGCTGGCGGTGGCGACTTGGTCGGGGATACCGAGCCCCGGGGTGTAGGCGCCGTAACTCGTGGGATCGGCGTCGTAGAGGTTCAGAAAGAACATCACCGACGAGGCGTCCACGACCTGACCGTTGGCGAAGCGCCAGCCCTTTAAGTTAAGTATGACGGTCTTACCGTTCTTGCTCACCACGGGCGTCTCGGCGAGGGAGAGCGACGGCACGTAGGCGGCGCTCGCTCCTAGGCCGAAGAAGTACAGCGGTCGGTACATCAACTCTTGAAATTGGTTGAGGTTGGAAGCGGAGAAGTTCTGATAGCCGGTGAAGGGAAAGATCCAATTTGGCGCCGCCCCCGGCGCCTCGGCGAAGGTCAGGGTTCCCCCCGGCGTGCTGGCGCCGCCGTCGGTTCCCGAAAGACCCAGCGACAGCCCGCTCGCGACGATGAGGACCGCAGTGGTGACTCTCGTCTTAAGGGAGAACTTCATTCGTGGGTGCCTGCCAGTGTTGACCGATGCGGGAACGAGATGTGCCAACCGCGTCAAAGGGTCAAGGACAACTGTACTTGAGGCACTTCACAAGAACGGGTCACGACCAGGGGGAGCGACGCTTCACCACCAAATCTCGCCGGGCGAAATCGACACTGGCCCGCAGTTGCGGACCCGTCCTACGTACTACCCCGCACGGTGGTGCCGCCTGCTCGCGCCAAGGTACCCGTCGATATTCGTCTTTCGCCAACGATGCTCGAGTCGTTGTGGCGATCTCCGCACGAACGGTCAGTGTGAGGTGGCCAACGCCCACGCAAGTGCCGAGGTCGCGTCGGGGTGTTCGAACTGGAATCCAGAGTCCTGAAGCGCCGTGGGCACCACGCGTTGACTCGCGAAGACCAGTTCGTCGGCCATCTCGGTGCCTAACACCAGCCCGAGCGCAAAGTGCGGCACCGCGAAGAACGCCGGGCGACGCAGCGCCCGAGCGAGTACGCGGGTGAAGTCACCATTGGTGAGCGGCGACGGCGCGACGACGTTGATCGGTCCGCTCAAGTGATGGTCCAGAGTCCACAACACGGCGCGGACCTCGTCGGCGAGCGATACCGGACTCATCCATTGGTCGCCCGTGCCGTAGCGGCCTCCGAGACCGACGCGAAAGAGTGGGAGCTGTTGGCGCAGTACGCCACCGTGCGCGTCAAGGACAATGCCCGTTCGTACGTAGGCGACGGTGGTGCCCGCGCCGAGCAAGGGCGCCGCCGCGTCCTCCCACGCCTGACAGACGTCGGAGAGGAAGCCGGTCCCGCGCGCCGAGGTCTCGGTGAGGACGTCGTCGCCACGTGAGCCGTACCAGCCGATCGCCGACGCGTTGACGAAGGTCCCGACTCCGACACCGGACTCGAGGACGGCACGGGCGAGGGTGGAGGTCGCGCTCACCCGCGAGTCGAGGATCTCTCCTTTGCGCGCTGGTGACCACCGCCGATCGCCGATTCCCGCACCGGCCAGATTCACGATGGCCTCCAGGTTCGCGCGGCGCAGGCCCTCGACGTCGACGTCACCGTTGGCCGGGTCCCATCGCAGCGAGTTCGTCGCGGTGTCGTTGGTGGTCGGACGCACGAACCGCACCACCTCGTCGCCTCGCTGCTCGAGCGCGGCGACGAGCGAACGGCCGATGAGGCCCGAGGAACCCGTTACGCCGACGCGCACGCGGCCCACCGTTCGTCAATCAGCGCCGCGAGTTGTTCCGCGTTCTTCAGGTGGGCCGCGTGACCGGCGAGTTTGAGTTCACGCGTCGAAATAAGGGGACTGACCCTTTCGAGCGCACTGGCCAGTGCGCGGTAGTACTCCGCCTCATCGCCGTAGGCGTAGGTCATCGGCACGCGTAAATCGGCGAGGTCGAAGGGTGCTTCAGCTTGTCGTACCGTCTTAAGGTCGTTGAGCAACGCGACCCCGTCACGCCGGCGCGAGTCTTGTTGGGGTTCACTGAGTCGCTCCCAGGCGCGGTCGCCCATAATGCGTCGAAAGAATCGTTCGGCTTCGACGGGAGGATCGTCACTCGAGAGTGGGTGGAAGTGTTCACGCCGAAGGACCCAGGGGACGGGTGACTCGTAGTTAATCACGAGGTTCGCGCCCGAGGGATCGGCCAGGACCGTGGCGAGGGTCACGACGCCACCGAAGCTGTGGCCAAAGAGGAGAACCGGCCCCCGTTCNNCCCTGGTAGCCGCGGCGGTCGTAGACGACGACGTCAAAGCGCGCGAGTCGGCGGACAACTCGCGTAAAAGAACCACCACGGTCGAGCGCGCCGTGCACGAAGATGACACTGGCCAGCGGCGCTTCAACGCGTCGCTCGGCGACCGCGAGCCCCGCGACGGGACTATTGGCGATGAAGTGCAGTCGCGAGGGCATCGTCGAGGAGGAAGGCACGCTAAAAACCTATCGGGCGATGAGGCGTGACGGACCAGTGAATCGCCCTAGTTGTCCCCGTCGCACCCCTAGGCTGGAGGCGTGACTACGCCCCCTGACACCTCCTCCGCGCGACCCGC
>PLER01000044.1:3343-8825 GCA_003136495.1 Acidimicrobiaceae bacterium | reverse complement strand
CGGGCTCGCGCGCGAGCGCCTTGATCTCGACGATGCCGTTGGCGATCTCTGGCACTTCGATCTCGAAGAGCTTCGCCACGAGGGCCGGGTGGGTTCGTGAGACCACGATCTGGGGGCCCTTGTTGGTCTTACGCACTTCGACGATGTAGACCTTGATGCGCGCGCCGTGCTCGTAGCGCTCGAAGGCGATCTGCTCGGCTTGCGGCAACAGCGCCTCGACGCGACCGAGGTCGAGCAGGGTGTAGCGGTTGTCGTTTTGCTGCACGGTACCCGAGACGATGTCGCCCTCGCGGTTGGCGAACTCCTCGTACATCTGGCGGCGCTGAATGTCGCGGATCAACTGCATGAGCACCTGCTTCGCGGTCTGGGCGGCGATGCGACCGAAGTCCTCGGGCGTCGCGTCCCACTCGCGCGTGACGTTGCCCTCGATGTCGAGTTCCAGCCCCCACACCTTGATCTCGCCGGTCTCGGGGTTGATCTCGACCTCGGCGTCCTCGGCCGAGTCCGGTCGGCGCTTGTAGGCGGCGAGCAGCGCGTTGGCTAAGGCAATGAGTAACTCACCTTCATCGATGTTCTGGTCCCGCGCGATCTGTCCGAGGGCCTCAAGAAATTCAAAGTTCGCCATGATCAGCCTTTCTTGCCTGAGGTCGTCTTGGCCCCCTTCGAGCTCGGCGGCTTGGTAGCCCCCCACTCGAAGACGGTGCGCGCGCGTTCTATCGCGTCGAGATTGATGACGAGGGCACCGAGTTCACGGTCCTCGAGGGTCAGCGTCGTCGCGTCGGCCTCGAGCAGCGTGCCCTCGAGTCGTCGGGTGGGTTCGCTGCCGCGAAGTTCGCGCAGCGTCACCACTTCACCAACGGCGCTCTTGAAGTGTGCGGCGGTGCGCAGTCGTCGCTCCAGCCCCGGGCTGGAGACGTCCAACGTGAAGCGGCCCGGAATCGGGTCGTTGGCATCCAGCCACTCCGAAATCGTCCGATTGGCCTTCGTCAAGGATTCGAGGTCCACTCCCCCGTCCTTATTCACCACCACGTTCAATGTGCCCGAGGTGAATTCGACGTCGTAGAGGGATAAACCCAGTGGTTCAAGGAGCGGCCCAAGCGTGGTGTCCCATTCCATGGCCGTCTCCTTTCGATGTCGTCAGGGCCCTCTAGACAGTGAAAAGCGCGGGCCAAAGGCCCGCGCTTAAACGAGTCCATACGTCCTGAGCGGACTGTAGACAGCAATTATAGCAGTGACTGACGTTTTCAACAATCAGTCGCCCCTGTAAGAAAACCTCACTCCGATGAGAAAAACTGCGCTACGCGCCCCCTAGTACGACTTGGCCACGAGACAGACGAGGTCGCCCTCGTCGTCGGAGGCGGGAATGGTGCCGTCGCGACGCTGGAGGCAGCGCACGCTGACCGCTTGCTCGTTCAACGTCGCCTCGCCGGCCCCGGCCACCACGTCCCAGTCGAGTCGCGCGAAGCCGTCCATCGCCGCCTCGATCGCCTCGGGGATGGTCGCGACGTCGCGCGTGCGCTCGTCGCGGTGCGCGAGGGCGCGCGCGAAGAGGTCGCCCTGAATCGTCTCCAGCAGTCCCGGGACCTCGCCGACGAGCGCGCCGAGCGCGTGCGAGGTGCTCTCTTTGGTGTCACGACGCACGATCGTCGCCAGACCCTGGGCCAGGTCGCGCGGTCCGACCTCGACGCGCAACGGCACCCCCTTGATCTCCCAGTCGGTCACCCGACGTCCGAAACTCCCTCGACCCCGGTCGACTTCGACCCTCACGCCGGCCGCCGCCAGTTCCGCGCTGAGCGTCTCGGCCGCGTCGCGGACCTCGGGTTCGTCGCGCACCGGCACGACGACCACCTGGACCGGGGCGAGACGCGGGGGTACGAGCAGTCCGTCGTCGTCACCGTGCATCATGATCAGTCCACCGACCAGGCGCGTGGAGGCGCCCCAGGACGTCGTGTAACAGAGCTCGGCCTGTCCGGCTTCGCTCTGGTAGTAGATGTCGAAGGCGCGCGCGAAGTTCTGTCCGAGTTCGTGGGTCGTGGCCATCTGCAAGGCCTTGCCGTCGCGCATCACGCCTTCGGCGGTGAGCGAGTTCACGGCGCCCGGGAAGCGTTCGCTCGAGGGCTTGATGCCGAGGTACGTCGGTGCCGCGAGGACGTTCACCAGAAAGTCGTTGTAGACCTCTAAGTGGATGCGCTGCGCGAAGGCGGTCGCGTCCTCGAAGGTGGCGTGGGCGGTGTGACCCTCCTGCCAGAGGAACTCCGAACTGCGAAGGAACAGTCGGGGACGCAGNNCGCACCACGATGGGTTCACTCAGTTCCTCGCCGCCGGCGTGGGTCACGACCGCGAGTTCGGGACTGAAGCCCTCGACGTGTTCGGCTTCCTTCGCGAGGTAGCTCTCGGGGATGAACAGGGGGAAGTACGCGTTCTTCGCCCCGGCCTTCTTGATCCGGGCGTCCATCGCGGCGACCATGTTCTCCCACAGCGCGTACCCGTAGGGGCGTATCACCATCGTCCCGCGCACCGGGCCGTTCTCGGCCATCTCGGCCTTCGCGACGACGTCTTGGTACCAGCGGGGGAAGTCATCCGCCTGCGAGGTCAGAGCGCTCTGGGTGGCCACCGTTCTCCTTTTGGGGTTGCTAGAGCCTAAGCGACGGCGCTAGCTAATGGTGTGACGACGGATCTTCTCGATGCGCTCTTGTGAGTGGTTGGCGTCGTCACCGCGGTCCCCGAGCAACTCGGCACGGTCCGCCGCGGCCTCCGCCTCGGCGCTGCGGTCGCGCGCTTCGAGCCGGGCCTCGATGCCCTCGGCGATGATCTTCTTCGCCTCATCGACCAGCGCGTCGACCATCTCGTCCTCACGCACGACGCGCACGATCTGNNCCCATCACCGCAACCTGGAGCGGCACGTCGAGCGCGTTGAGCGCTTCTTGGGCTTCGTTCGCCACTTTGATCACGTCGACTTCGGCGCGCCCACAGCTCGGACACGCGATGAGGTCTAACCCCTTGCGCTCGCGAAGTCCGAGTGACTCGAGCAGTTGACGACCGGCNNCGAGGAGCGTCGCGATGCCCGCGGTGCCCTTGATGAGGCCACCGGGCAACGGTCCGGCCTCGGTGACCCCGAGGTGTAAGGGGTGATCGAAGGTCGCCGACGCCAAGCGGTAGGCCGCGATCATCGTCGCGACGGATGAGGCCTTCACCGAGATCTTGACGTCGGAGAATCCCACCTCGTCGAAGTAGGCCAACTCGATGCGCGCCGATTCGACGAGCGCCTCGGGCGTCGCGCCACCGAAGCGCTTGTAGATGTCGGGGTGCAGTGAACCCGCGTTNNTTTATCTCCTCGGGCTTTCGCAGGTTGCCCGGATTGAGTCGCAGACCCTGCACGCCCGCTTCGAGCGCGGCGAGGGCCATCTCCACGTGGAAGTGGATGTCCGCGACGATGGGGACCGGCGAACGCGGCACGATCTGGGCGAGGCCCTCGGCGGCGGCCTGGTCGTTACAGGTGCAGCGAACGATGTCCGCGCCGTTGGCCGCCAGCGCGTAGATCTGCGCGAGGGTGCCCTCGACGTCGGCGGTCTTGGTGGTGGTCATCGACTGCACGGAAATCGGCGCGTCCCCACCGACCTTCACCGAACCGACGGCGATCTGGCGCGTCACGCGACGCGGGGCAAGGGGGCTGGCGGCTACATCCATGAACCCATTCTGCCGCGCGCGGCGACGCCGCGAAGCGGCGCGCGGGCCCGATGGGCCTAATTAAAGGGGTTCGCGATGGGGTGGGCGATGTCGAGGTAGAGCGTTGAGGCGAAGAGGACGAGCAGCACCGCCATGAAGGCGTAGATCACCGGCGCCATCTTGTTGATGTCGGCGTGGTAGCGCACCCCTCGGCGCGACCGGAGTCGCTCGTAGGTGGCGATCGCCACGTAGCCGCCATCGAGTGGCAGGAGGGGCAACATGTTGAGCAGACCGACGAAGATGTTGACCGCCACCAGAATCAAGATCAACTGTCCCGGTCCGGCGTTCGCCGCCTCGACCGCGATGCGACTGACCCCCACGATGGAGTCGGGTCGCGTGTCCTGGTTCTTGGGGTTCGTCGCCGCCGCCGGGGAGGCGACCTGGTGGATGAGGCTGCGAAAGTCCCCCGGGGAGAAGACGTGCACGATCGCGCGCGCGGCCTCGCCGATCAGCGATCCGACTTGGGTGACGGCGTGGGGAATCGCGGCGAGGGCCGATTCGTGGACCGTCAGCTCGGTGATCTGCACCCCGATGTAGCCGCCCGAGGAAAGCGTCCGCCCGTCTTCTTTGATCGTCGTCCCACTCACCGGCGTCGCGTACAGGGTGAGATCGTGGCCGCCTCGATCGACCAGCAGCGTCAGGCGCTGGCCGGTCGAGCGGTGCACCAGGTTGACCAGTTGGTCTTCGTTGGTGATCGCGTGACCATCGACGGCGAGGATCTGGTCCCCCACCTTCAAGCCCGCGAGTTGCGCGGCGTTCTCCTTATGTCCCTGCCAGGGATCGAACGCCCCGATACCGACGTGCGAGGAAGACGCCACGCCGATGAAGGCGAGCGAGGCCCAGGCGAGCGCCAGGGCCATGATGACGTGCATCAACGAGCCGGCCGAGGCGAAGAGGACCTTGCGCGGGTAGGACGCCTCGCGGTACGTCCGGTCTTCTACGGCCGGATCGACCGGTTGGGTCCACGTCATGCCGGGCACCTTGACGTACCCGCCGAGCAAGAGCGCGCGCACGCCGTAGCGGGTCTCGCCGCGCGTGGTCGACCAGACGATGGGACCGAAGCCCACGAAGAAGTCGGTGACCAACAGACCAGCGCGCTTGGCGGTGATGAAGTGGCCGAACTCGTGGCCCATCACCATCAAGATGATCAAGAAGATCACCAGGGGCCACGCCCAGCCGACCAGCCAGGTCAGGCCGGCGACCAGGACGACGACGCCGACGAGCAGCGCCAGGGGCGATTGGCGAAGGGACGGAGCGGCGGTCATCTACCTATCGAGGCTAACGGCGGCCCACCTCCGCGCGGCGTCATCGTTCTCGTACAGCGACGCCAAGGATTCCAACGGATCGGCGACGTAGTGGTCCATCGTCGAGGCCACCACCGCGACCACGTCGCACCAGTTGATGCGGTCCTCTAACAACGCGCCGACGGCGACTTCGTTGGCCGCCGAGAGCCACGCGGGTGCCGCGCCCCCGAGCCGCGCGGCCTCGTAGGCCAACGACAGCGCCGGGAACGCCACGCGGTCGGGTGGTTCGAAGGTCAGCTCGAGCGACGTTGAGAAATCAATCGCGCCGAAAGAGTGCGCCAGGCGATCGGGCAGACCGAGGCAGTAGGCGATCGGCAGGCGCATGTCGGGACGAGAGAGCTGCGCGAGGACCGATCCGTCGACGTACTCCACCATCGAGTGCACGATCGACTGGGGATGGACCACCACGTCGATGCGCGCGACCTCGATGTCGAAGAGGGCCGTCGCTTCCA
>PLER01000044.1:0-3266 GCA_003136495.1 Acidimicrobiaceae bacterium | reverse complement strand
TGGATCGCGCAGTGCTCGGAGTCGACGGGTAGGAGCTGCGCGCCGGGCGTGTCGCGCACCGCGGCGACCAGCGGCGCGGCGGCGATCAGGCTCTCCTTGTTGGCGAGCGCCAGACGTTTGCCCGCGCGCAGGGCGCCCAGCGTGACGGGTAGTCCCGCAAAACCCAACACCGCGTTCACCACGATGTCCGCACCGGCCGCGAGATCGCTCAGCCCTTCATCGCCCACCACGATCTCGACGCCCCGCGATAAGACGTCGCGCAGGTTCTCGCGGTGGGCGTCGGTCTTGACCGCGACGCGCTTGACGTCGAACTCCTCGACGATGGCGGCGAGTTCACTCAGTTGTTCACCGCCCGCGATTGCGACCAACTCGAAACGCTCGCGTTCGTGGCGCAAGACGTCGAGGGTCTGTACCCCGATGGAACCCGTCGCCCCAAGGAGCGCCACGCTCTGTCGCGCGAAGGACATCGCTAGCCGAGTTTGAGTACGTGCAGGAGGTAGTACATCGTCGGGAGCGCGAAGAGCAGCCCGTCGACTCGGTCCAGCAGTCCCCCGTGACCGGGCAGCAGGCGACCGAAGTCCTTCAGCCCGAGCGTGCGCTTGACCATCGATTCGAAGAGGTCCCCGAGGGGCACCACGACGGCGAGCACGACTGCCGCTTCGAGCCCGTGGGTCACCGTCCAGGGGTGCACCAGCGGGAGGATCACGACGCCCGCGAGCAACGTGAGCACCGTGCCGCCGACGGTGCCCTCCACGGTCTTGTTCGGCGAGAGCGTCGGGTTCAGCGGTCGGCTCCCGAACCAGCGACCGACGAAGAGCGCACCCACGTCATTACAGATCGTCAGGGCCAGTGCGCCAAAGAGGTACGCCATGCCGTGGCGGTGCGCGAAGGTGTGCGGCGCCACCAACAAGATCGCGTACGAGCCGAGGACGCCGACCCACACGTAGACGAAGATCGTCGCACCCAATCCGTCGAGCACGTCGATCTTTCGTTGCGCGCTGGCGTACCAGATGAAGCCGAAGATCACGAGCAGCACGCTGACCGCGCCCATGACGACGAGACCCTTGTTGTAGACGGCGATCCCCAAGGTGGCGACCGCGACGATGCCGAGAATCGTGGCCGGGTGCGCGCCGACCGAGCGAAAGCCCGCGAAGGCCTCCGCGGAGGCGAACGACAGCGCCACCAGGACCATGATGGTGACCGCGATCGGCCCGGCGAAGAAGACGGCGAACACGACCGCCGCGAGTAACACGCCGGTCAAGGTGGCGCGCGAGATGCTGCTGGTCGAGGTCTGTCGCACCGCGCGACCAGCCAGCGGATTGGCCGACGCGCGATGGCGCGTGCGCTGGGCCCGCTGCGGTTCGGGTCGGGGGGCTTCGACCTCGGGCTCTTCTTTGACCTCGGTGACGTCGTTCAGGGCGAACTCCCAGGGCCGCGCGTCGTCGACCCTCTCCTCGCCCGCCAGAATCGAGGCGTCGAACTGTTCCTCGTGGGCCACCCAGTCGGCCTCGCCCTCGCGCCAGGCGGGCGCGGGAATCGCGGCCCACGGGTCGTCGTTGCGAGCCGCCTCTCGCGCGACGACGATAGGCACCTGGCCCGTCGGGGCGTCGGTCCAGTGCGGCAGGAGTGTCGCCGGGTCGATCTGCGGGGCGTCCTCGACGAGGTCGGCGGCGATCTCGGCCCCGGTGATGGTGACGCGAGAGTCGTTGGCACTCACCACGGGGAACTGCCCCGTTGGTTCATCGAAGAAGGACTCGTCGTCAGACTTCAAGAAGTTCCTGCTCTTTATGGGCAAGAAGTGCGTCCACCACCGCCACTTCGTCCTGGGTCATCTTGTCGAGCACCTTTTCCAAGTACTCGATGTCGTCACTCGAGACGCTCTTTTCCTTCTCCAGACCCTCGAGCTCCTTGCGGGCGTGATGACGCACCCCGCGCAGCGCCACGCGACCCTCTTCGGCCTTGGTCCGGACCATCTTGACGAATGCCTTGCGACGTTCTTCGGTGAGGGCCGGAAACGCCAAACGGATGACGTTGCCGTCGTTCGAGGGCGTGAGCCCTAAGTCCGCGTTGCCGATCGCCTTTTCGATGGCCGCCATCGAGCCCTTGTCGAAGGGGGTCACCACGAGCAGTCGGGGTTCGGGGACCGAGAAGTTCGCGAGTTGTTTGAGCGGCGTGTCGGTGCCGTAGTAGTCGATCAACAGACCCTCGATCAGCGTCGAGGACGCCCGACCGGTACGCACGGCGCCGAACTCGTTCTTCACGTGTTCAATGGCCCGCGCCATTCGCTCTTTCGTGTCGTCCATGACGAGGTCAACGAGTTCGTTCTCCATTACTTCACCAGCGTACCGACGGGGAAGCCGTCGAGCGCGCGCCCGAGGTTCCCCTCAGCCATCAGGTCAAAGACGCGCAGCGGCAGATTGTTGTCCTTACAGAAGGTGATCGCGGTCATGTCCATCACGCGCAGGTCCCGCGCGATCACCTCGTCGAAGGAGATCTCGTCGAACTTGACGGCGTCGGGGTGCACGCGCGGGTCCTGGTCGTAGACGCCGTCGACGCCCCCGTGGGTGCCCTTCAAGACGATCTCGGCCTCGATCTCGGCGGCGCGTTGGGCCGCGGGCGTGTCGGTCGTGAAATAGGGATTGCCCATGCCGGCGGCGAAGATCACGACGAGCCCCTTCTCGAGGTGGCGCACCGCGCGGCGTCGGATGTAGGGCTCGGCGACTTGATCCATGTTGAGGGCCGACATCACCCGCGTCGGTCGTCCGTGACTCTCGATGGCGTCTTGGAGCGCGAGGGCGTTGATGACGGTCCCGAGCATGCCCATCACGTCGGAGTTCGCGCGGTTCATACCGGCCATCGCGCCCGTCGCCCCGCGCCAGATGTTCCCACCCCCGACCACGACCGCCAGCTCCAAGCCGCCGCGCGCCATGGCCGCGGCGATCTCGCGCGCGAGGAAATCCACCGTCGAGGCGTCTATGGTCTCGTCGCTCGCGGCCGACGCCAGGGCCTCGCCCGAAAGTTTTAAGACCACGCGGCGCACGACGAACCTATCCCCCGATGACTACTTGAGCGTACGCACTAATAGTGGCACCCTTCAAGAACTGTTGCACCGTTTCTTTTTCGTCTTGCACGTAGGGCTGGTCCAACAGGACCCGGTCCTTGTACCAACCATTCAGTCGACCTTCCAGAATCTTGGGGATCGCCGCTTCGGGCTTGCCCTCGTTGCGCGTGATCTCTTCGATGGTCTTGCGCTCGGCCTCGACCGC
>PLER01000083.1 GCA_003136495.1 Acidimicrobiaceae bacterium | reverse complement strand
CGCCGAGCGAGGGAGGAGATCACGCTCGCACCTATTTCAACAAGAAGAGGGCCGAGTAGAGCCCGATCCAGACGACGTCGACGAAGTGCCAGTAGTAGCTCACGCCTTGGAACGTCGCGAGCTCACCGGGGTCACCTTCACGACCACGCATACGAAACAGGAGGAAGGACATCGCCACGAGACCTAAGAACACGTGGATACCGTGCAGGCCGGTGGTGATGAAGAAGATCGAGCCGTAGGAGTTGGTGTACCAACGCGTCGCGAGGTGCGTCCACTCGTACGCCTGGTTCGAGACGAAGAGCGCGCCCATGATGATCGTGGCGATCACCCAGTTGCGCGCCGCACCACGACGGCGGTGTTCAACGAGCCACACCGCGCGCTGCATCGTGAACGAGGACGCGACGAGGATGATGGTGAAGATGCCCGACTGGAGAACGTCGAGGTGGGTTCCCTTGGGTGGCCACGCCGCGAGGTGCGCGCGAATGGTAAACAATGCGGCGAAGAGTCCCGAGAAGAACATCAGCTCGGAACCGAGCCAAATCATCACGCCAATCGCCAACATCGGCGGCCGATCGTGAACAATCTTCTCTTGCTTCGCCAGGCTATTGGGGGAAACCGCCTGACTCACGCCTACCTTTCTAGTAGAAATCGTGACCCCCTCGTGACGCCCTGGGAGATACGTCCTATCGAATTGTGTGAGGTAGTTCGCGACACGCGATGATGGCGAGTCTTCGTGTCGGGCGTGTTAACGCGACGTAGAGTGTCCGCAGTCCGCGAGGGGTGACACTCGTGGAATCCAGTGCCCCTCGATTGGCAATCTGACCAGGTTCGACGACGACCACGGCGTCGAACTCCAGTCCGTTCGCACCCTCGGCCGCGAGCACGACGAGATCGGCGCCGAGACCCTTCGACTCGGGGTCGCGCGGATCGACGGCGTCGAGTCCACCGTCGCGCAGCGTGGCGACAATCTCATCGACGCGCACGCCCGAAACAATCACCGCGACGCGTCCCGGCGCGACGGCGTCGATCTCTTCTCGCGTGAGTTCCACGAGCGCGACGTCGAAGTCCTCGACACTCACCTGGCGGACGATCGGCGCCGTACCGGCCCGACGAACCGGTCGAGGTGGCTCGAGGTCCGGGGCCGCTTCGAGCAGCGTGGCGGCCGCGAAGTCGAGCACCTCTTCGGGCGTGCGATAGCTCACGGTCAGGTCGACGCGCGATGGCGCGCGGCGCGGTGCGAGCACGTTCAAGAGCGCCTCCCACGACGCGGAGCTCGCCGCGGTGGTCGCTTGACCCATGTCACCGACGATGGTCATCGAACCCGTCAAGTCGCGGCGCTTGAGCACGCGCAGCTCCATCGGTGAGAGGTCTTGCGCTTCGTCGACGACGATGTGGCCGTAAGTGACGAACTCCGCCTCGTCGAGTTCCTGGGACTGTGCGACGAGGAGGCGCTGCGCCTCGCGCAGCGCCGCGGCGCGGTGGTCCCCCGAGTAGGCGTCCAAGTCGACGCCGTCCAAGACGTTCGTTTCGGCCGGCTTGGGCTGGGGCCGTGGGCGACGACGCGGGCCGACGAGGACGCGAGCTTCGTCGATCAACGCGGCGTCGGCCTTGGTCCAGGCGATCTCTTCGCTCGAGGTGAACCGCGGTCGGTAGAGGAGTTCTATCTCCTCGTCGCTTAACACGCCCTTGCCGGCCGCGCGCAACAGCGCCGGTGCGCCGAGGAGGTCGTGCAGCAGTTCTTGACCCGAGAGGCGGGGCCAGATGCGCTGCAGGGCTTCTTTGAACTGCGGGGTCGCGCGAATCAGGTCGGCCAGTTCGCCAACGGCACTGACCTCTTCGCCGGCGTCGTGGACGAAACGGTCGCGGTACTCATTGGCCANNTAGCGGGCGCGCAACGTAATGATCGCTCGGCCCACGGGAATCTCGACGTCGTTGCGCAGCGCACGCTCGCGCGTACGTAACGCGCGCGAGAGAACCCGCACCATACGTACGTCACCCTTCAGCTCGTCCACTTCCTCGAAGTCGACGGCGCGAACCTCAACGTTGGTGACGAGTCCGGCGATCGTCGACAGCGTGACGCCCGACTCGCCGAGCGAGGGCAGGACGTTCTCGATGTAGTTAAGGAAGAGCGGGTTGGGACCGACGACGAGCACGCCCTGACGTTCGAGCGTCGCGCGATGCGTGAACAAGAGATACGCCGCGCGGTGCAACGCCACGGCGGTCTTGCCGGTGCCCGGGCCACCTTGGACCAGCAGCACACCGGGCAGGGGACTTCGAATGATCTGGTCCTGTTCGCCCTGAATCGTGGCGATGATGTCACCCATGCGGCCCGTGCGTGCTCGCCCGAGGGCCGCCAGGAGCGCCCCCGGTCCCCCGAGGGCGAGACCCCCTTCGACGAGTCCCTCTTCGGTCGCCGAGCGCACGGCGTCCTCGGGCAAGTCCAAGTTGCCCTCGGCGTCGGCGAAGTATTCGTCCTCGACCCCGGTGACCTCGTTGGCGTGAATGGCGACGTGGCGACGTCGCGACAGTCCGAGTGATTCGACGCCGGTGGCGCGATAGAACGCTTCGGCGACGGGGGCGCGCCAGTCGATGACGAGGGGATTGAGTGCATCGTCGGACACCGCGAGACGTCCTACGTGATAGGTGTCGCCCGTGCCGTTGCCGTTCGCTTGATAGTCGATGCGTCCAAAGAAGAGTGCCTGGTCACCAATGGCGAGTTGGTCGAGTCGATGCAGCGCCGTCCCCATGACGACGTCGCGTTCCACGAGGTCACCCGCACCACGCATGTTCGCCACCGCCGCGCCATCACGCAGTGAGCGGGCACCTTGGCGCATGTGATCAAGTGCGTCAAGGGCAAGATTGAGAAACTCCTGCTCTTCGGCAATCTCGCGCTCGTGCGCCATTCACAGCCCCTTTTGAACTCTCGAAATCGAGAAGTTCAATTCTAATGGGCGGCGACCGTCCTTCGATTTTTCGTTACCGGCACTGGCCTTCGCCCTCGCCCTCGGGGCGTCGGGGTGCCGCGATCGAAGCGACGTGGGAAAACGAGTGGACGCTGACGAACNNACTCGGGGAGTTCTACACGAAAGTGCTCGGCGAACCGGGCTTCCGAGACGGTGAGTGGTGGGGCTGGGACAATGGCGCCTCCATCATGATTGGCAACCACTCTGAGGTGCACGGGGCCAGTACGCTCCCCCAGCGCATCATGCTCTCGCTCGAGGTCGAGGACGTGAAGACGACCTTCGACGAGTTGGCCGCCGTCGGCGCCACGGTGATCGCCGAGCCCTACCAGCCCGACGAAGGGATGGACAACTGGCTCGCTACATTGGCCGACCCTGACGGGAACTACTTCCAGCTCATGTCGCCTTGGGAGTACTGACGCCCACGACGCGTCCACCGCTTGGGGTGTAGGGCACCTCGAGGTACATCGGCGCTCACCGGTAGATTGACGGGTATCGAAGGAGCGTCGTGACCGAACCAGTCTTCCTGCGGGCCTGCCGCGGCGAACGGGTGGACCACGTGCCGGTGTGGTTCATGCGACAGGCGGGACGTTCGCTGCCGGAGTATCGAGCGCTGCGTGGCACGAACTCGATTCTCGACGCCATCGCGGACCCCGAACTCGCCTGCGAGGTCACGATGCAGCCGGTACGTCGTTACGGGGTGGACGCGGCGATCCTCTTCTCGGACATCGTGGTGCCCTATCACGCCCTGGGCTTTGGGATAGAAGTCGTGCCTGGTCGAGGGCCCGTTATCGACAGGCCATTCTCTTCGGCGGCCGACCTCGAACGCTTACCAGAGCTCCACGAGGACGACGTGCGCCACGTCACGCGCACCGTCGATCTCGTCGTCGAACAACTCGCCACCTCGGGCACGCCGCTGATCGGTTTCGCGGGCGCGCCCTTCACGGTCGCGAGCTACCTCGTCGAGGGAGGCCCCACCCGTGAGTTCGCCGTCATCAAGACCCTGATGCACCGCGAGCCGGCGCTCTTCGACCAACTGCTCGACCGGCTCGTCGAGATCACCGTCAGCTTTCTGCGCGCGCAGATTCGCCACGGCGCGCAGGCCGTGCAACTCTTCGACTCGTGGGCCGGTTCCCTCTCGCGCGCGGAGTACCAACGCTTCGCCCTGCCCGCGACGAAACGAGTCTTCGAGGGCATCGCCGACTTGGACGTGCCGACAATTCTCTTCGGCGTCGGTACCGGTGAGTTGTTGACCTTGATGAGCGGCGCCAACAGCACCGTGGTCGGCGTCGACTGGCACGTGGACCTCGACGAAGGCCGACGACGCGTGGGGGACAAGCCCGTCCAGGGCAACCTCGACCCCGCTCGCTGTCTCGGCGGAACGACCCTCGCCCTCGACGCGACCCGAGAGGTATTGGCGAAAGCCGGGACCGAAGCGGGCCACATCTTCAACCTCGGCCACGGCGTCTTGCCCCAGACCGATCCCGACGTCCTCGCGGCGATCGTGCGCGTCGTGCACGACGAAGGCAAGGCGGGGGTGACGTGAAGACCGGCGTCTTGGTCATGGCGTACGGGACGCCGAGTACGCCCGAGGACGTCGAGGCCTACTACACCCGCATCCGCCACGGCCGGGCGCCGACGCCCGAGTTGCTGGCCGACCTCCAACGCCGCTACAACGCCATCGGGGGCACGTCGCCCCTCGCGCAACGCACCGCCGCGCAGGTGAGCGGTCTCGCCGCGGCGCTGGAGGAACAGGCGCCCGGCGAATTCGACGTGCGCTTCGGCTCGAAGTACGAGCCACCCCTGCTCGAAGCGGCCGCCGAGTCGTTTCGCGTCGACGGCTTCACTCACGTCATCGGACTCGTGCTCGCCCCACACTCCTCCTCGATGTCGACGGACCAGTACATGGACCGCGCTCGCGCGGCCCTCGGCGACGGCGTGGCCTTTACGCCCATTGGCGAGTGGTACGAGGCGCCAGGGTTCCTCGAGATCATCGCCGAACGGGTCAATGAGGCACTCGCGACGATTCCCGAGTCGCGCCGTCCCACCACCGAAGTACTCTTCAGCGCCCATTCGCTGCCCCAGAAGATCCTCGAGAACGGTGACAACTACCCCGAGCAACTGCGCGCGAGCGCCGAACAGGCCGCCGCGCTCGCGGGGGTGACGACGTTCGACGTGGCGTGGCAGTCCGCCGGTCGCACCGCCGATCCCTGGATTGGCCCGGANNTAGAGGTCCTCTTCGACGTCGACATCGAAGCCCAAGGTGTCGCCAAGGAGATCGGGCTCAACCTCGTGCGCACGCGCTCACTCAACGACGACCCGGTGTTCATGAGCGTGCTCGCTCACGTGGTGCGCGACGCGGCCGCGTAAGTGAGCCGCCCGTCCGTCGTCGTCGTCGGCGGCGGCATCAGTGGACTCGCGGCCGCGTGGGAGCTCACCGGCGGCGTCGAGGGGCCGAACGACACCACGCCACGGGTCGAGGTGATTGAAGCGGGTGATCGCTTTGGCGGGTCACTCTCGACGACCACTTTCGCCGGACGAACCATCGATCTCGGCGCCGACGGATTCTTGGCTCGTCGACCCGAGGCCGTTACCCTCGTCGACGAGCTCGGTCTCCACGAGGAGCTCGAGGCCATTAACGCGAGCGGTGCGTCGATATATCTTCACGGCGCCCTTTACGAACTCCCCACCGGACTCGTGCTGGGCGTGCCCACCGACTTGGCGGCGACACTGCACTTCGCGGGGCTGACCTGGCGCGCGCGTCTCGCTGCGCGACGCGACGCGTTCGCGCCGCGACGGCTCACGATCGATGAGGACGCGACCATTGGCGACATCGTTCGCACGAAACTCGGTCGCGAACTGAGTTACCAGCTCGTCGAACCGATGATCGGGGGCATCCAGGCCGGACGCATCGACGAGCTCTCCGCCAAGTCGGTGTTCCCGGCACTACTCGACGCGGCCAAAGAGGGCGGCTCGTTGATGCGCGCGCTTCGTCACGGCGGCCCCGCGACGCCGGGTCCCGCGGGCGCCGTCATCTCGGACGCGCCGGCGTTCTACTCACTACGACGCGGGGTCGGGTCACTGCCCGACGAACTCGTCACGCGACTCGCGGCCCGCGGGGTTGTCTTACGCACCGGGGTCAGCGTCACTGCGCTTCGTCGCACGCCCGCCGGCGACTATCCCTGGGAGGTGGACACGGTCCACACGACGACCCCCGCCAACGCGGTGGTGCTCGCCACGCCCGCCCCCGTCGCGGGTGCGCTCCTCGCGAACTTCGACGCGGCCCTCGATGAACTTCGCCGCATCCCGAGCGCGAGCACGGCGATCGTCACCTTCGCGGTGGCGCGCGAGGAGATCGCGTTGATTGAGACCGGCACGGGGGTACTGGTGCCCCTCGGCACGACGTGGTCGGGCGAGGGCTCGATGATGGTCACCGCGATCACGCTGCTCGATCGAAAGTGGGCTCGTCACGTTCGCGACGACGACGTGGTGCTGCGCGCGCACGTGGGACGAAGCGACGACACGCGCGCGAGCGAGATGGACGACGACGAACTCACCGGGCGCGTCGCCGCCGAGCTCGCAGAGCTGCTCCCTCGTTTTGGCCCACCGCGCGCGACGCTGGTCCAGCGTTGGCCCAACGGGCTCCCCCAGTACCACCTCGGTCACCAGCGGCGCGTCGAGCGCGCCCGTGCCGCGGGCGCGCGCCTGTCGGTCGCGTTGGCGGGCAATGCCTATGACGGCGTGGGGGTGCCAGCGAGCATCGGCTCGGGGCGACGAGCGGCGCGTGAGGTGCTGGCCTCACTCGCCACCTCGTCGCGGGTGAACTGACAACTGACGTCGGACCCCGGGCATCGTGAAGTGCTTGCCTCCCGATGGGGATGACGGTACGAGTCTGATTCTGGACTTAATCCAGAGTGTGCTACCGTGGCAGCCGTGACCACTAGTTCGTTGGACGTGCTTCGCCAACACGGCATTCAAGCCACCGCCCAACGAGTCGCCGTGCT
>PLER01000115.1 GCA_003136495.1 Acidimicrobiaceae bacterium | reverse complement strand
GAGTCCCTCAGCGCCCACCAAGTTTTAGTACCGTCCCCGAAGGTTCTCTTCGTAATTACTACTCAAAGAATTTTGCCGAGCAAGGCCATAACTTCCGCCACCCCAACATGAGTACGTCGCGCGGCGATCAAATTGACTCGTGAGACAAGTTCGCTCACAATGAACGTATGAGCTCCGAGAAGCTGACCCCATACCCCGAGTTGGACGGAGTATTGAATAATCATGCTGAGCGCCTACAAGAAGCTCTAGGAGACTTCCTCGTTGGCGTGTACCTGCAAGGGTCACTTGCCATTGGTGATTTCGACTTAACAAGCGATATTGATTTCGTCGTCGTAACGAACGGTGAGTTGTCAGAGTCTCAGGTTCAGCAGGTTCAATCTGTGCACGATCAGACTTATGGTGAGGATAATCGTTGGGTCAAGCATCTTGAGTATTCGTTTTTTCCGAAGGACATGCTCAATGAGCCATCTTCGCCGTTTTCTTCGAATGGTCGCATTGAAGACAAGAACCGGGAACTTTGGTATTTCGACAACGGCAGTCGCACGATAGAGCGATCGGACCACGATAACTCTCGCGTTGTTAGGTGGACGCTCAGAGAGAAGGGTGTTGCGGTATTCGGCCCAGAGCCGATCACTTTCGTAAATCCCGTGCCTGCCGATGCGTTACGCACGGAGATACGCGATCTGCTTGTCGGTTGGGGAGATGAACTACTTGAGGACCCAGAGCCATACAGAAACCGCTTCTACCAAGCGTTCCTAGTGTTGAATTATTGCCGAATGCTCCAAGACCTAAACGAGGGAAGAGTTACTTCCAAACTTGAGGGGGCAGAGTGGACGAAAGCAAAATTAGACCCTAAATGGATTCCACTCATCGAATACTGCTGGAATGACAGGAAAGATCCTGATATTCACATAAGTCAACCTGCGGTACCTGAGATATTTGGCGACGCATTGGCATTTGTTAAGTACGCCGTAGCGCTTGGTAAAGACTTTGTCATCGGCTAGTCGTTGATTAACGCTCGCGCAGATACTTCCGTACGGTGTTGGCCGAGTACCCAAGTTGCTTCCCGATCGCGGGATATGAAAGCCCGGACCGGTGAAGACTCTCCATCGCATCTGTTACTACGGCTTTCGGTGATTGAAGACGAATCACGATTCCCGCCTTCTTGAGCCGATAACCATCTGGACAAGTTTCACTTGGGGTAGTCATGAGAGATATTGAATCGGAAACGGGCAGCGACATGGCAGTTGCACCTGAGCGAGCGTTGGGCCTGGTCGACTTCCCCTTGTGCGTGCACCTCGTGGAAGATGACTCCCCGGGCAACTCTTTGGCCGAAATTAAGGCTTGGGCCGCCGGCGTACCGGTCCCGACGTACGCGATTGACGATGAGACCGCTATCAAGGTGATCAACGGCACCGTTGATGTCGTCTGCGAAGGGCGCTGGAAAGTAGTTGACTCCGCGAAATAAGGTGCTCGGAGTTGACAAACACAGTGGGGGAAATTGCCATGACCGTACGCGTCGATCTCAACGTTTCACTCGATGGTTACGCGACAACTGAGGGTGGTACGCCGGACAACCCGATGGGGGAGGACTGGAACAAGCTGACGGGGGCCTACGTTGCTACGCGCACGTTCCGCGAACGCGTCTTCCACGACACCTCGGGCGAGGGCACTACCGGTGTTGACGACCGCTACGCAGCGGCGTACTTCGACGGCGTCGGCGCGGAAATTATGGGCGCGGGAATGTTCGGCTTTCACAACTTCCCCGACGACCCCGACTGGATGGGATGGTGGGGCGACGAGCCGCCATTTCACGTGCCCGTGTTCGTGCTCACCCACCGACGGCGTGACTCGATCGAGATGCAGGGTGGCACGACGTTTCATTTCGTCTCCGCGACCCCGTCGGAGATCCTGGAGCGGGCTACCGCTGTCGCTGACGGGATGGACGTGCGCGTCGGGGGCGGCGTCCGCACGGTGCGAGAGTTCCTCAAAGCTGGTCTCGTTGACCAGTTGCACGTCGCGATCGCACCCATCCTGCTTGGCCGTGGCATCAACCTGTGGAGCGACCTTCGCGGGATCGAGATCGGCTACGAAACCAAGACCGAAACCGCGGAGAGCGGCACCGTACACGTCACCTTTGCCCGCTCTTCATAGAGACGACATGCCTTCTTGCGGACGCCGCATGGCTTGAAACACATAGTGTCCGTAAGGAAAACAAGCGGGTCACTCGAGTGTGCCCAGCAAGGGAGGACTCTCATGAGCGCAAATCTGCCTCAGAGCCACGCTGATTTACTGGAACGACCGTTGTTCGCTCACCTGGCAACGATCAGACCCGACGGAAGTCCCCAAAGCAGTGTGATGTGGTTCGCCTGGGATGGCCATCGCGTCCGTTTTTCCCATACCAGCACGCGCCAGAAGTACCGCAACCTCCTCGCCGACGGTCGGGTGTCCTTTCACGTGCAAGATCCCGAGAACGCCTACCGGACGCTCGAAGTCCGGGGCCGCGTCGAATCGATGGACCCTGATCCTGATGCTCAGTTCTATCGCTCCCTCCAACGGCGTTACGGATCAGAGGTGCCGGTCTTCGACGCCGACATTCGCGTCGTGATCGTTGTGGAACCCACGAATTTCGTCGCGGTCTTTGGCGGCCTCACCGGTCCTGAAACCCACGCGCTGACGACATTGCTGGAACAACTCAACGTGCAAGAGTGACGCCCGCGGCAAAAGGGACTTAAGAAATGGCGCGAAGTGCTTGCGGGAAGTTGGCCAGCAGTTCTGGCTTGGTTCTATTGGAGAGGACCAAGGTGTCGTCGAGCGTCTGTTGGATCGTGACCCGAGCGAGGGCGGCGTCGGCGGTCGCTTCCGCGGCGTCGTAGATGCCTTGGAGAACCGGTCCAATGCTCAGGCCAATGGGACACTTCTTTGACGGCGGGGAACTGTGAAGGGCAAAGTTTGGACCTTCATGGAGGGCGGTCTTCACGTCGAGGAGGGTGATCTTGGACGCCGGTCGCGCGAGCGTCCAACCGGCCGGGGTCCCTCGATGGGACACGACGAGTCCACCCTCTCGTAGAACACTCAACAAGCGCCGTACCACGACGGGATTGGTGCGAATGCTTGCCGCAATAGCTTCCGACGTCGCCGGGCCGTCGCCGAGTTGGGCGTTGAGAACTATCCAATCGAGCGCGTGCACCGCGATGGTCAGTCTGCTGTTCGCGCTCATTCGCTCATATCCTAGGAAACCTCGGCGCCCTTGATCTTCTTCGCCGAACCCCACAACGCTCCCGGGTTTGCCCGACGAGGATGGCGCGCGAGGACCGCGTCGTAGAGTTCACGCGCGGTGGACGTCGCGCTCTCGGCCTCGATGAAGTCCGAGAGATACGTCATTGAGTCGTCAATCGTCACGGGATCGTCGGCGCGTTGTGGAAACTTGTGTCCGGCGATCACCGTGAGTGGGTCGAGAGACTTGACGACCTCGAGGGACGCGATCCACTCCCTTCGCGAGGCGGTGGTTGACTCCGCCAAGTACATGTGAGTTTCGTTATAGACGACGTCCCCCGCGACGACGAGGCGAATGTCCGGCACCCAGAGAACGGTGGTGTCGTCGGTATCCGTGTGTCCCATCTCGACAATCTTGAGTTCGTGGCCCTCGAGCGCCAATCCGTCGCCATCGAGCACCTCGGGCAGCACCGGCACCGGGATCTCCCCAGGGAACAACTGGCCCCAAAACCCAACACGCCACGCGTCTCCCGCCTGGATGCGTGACTGCGCCAGCGTCCCGGTGGTGGCTACCGCGTGGGCAGTGGGAAAGGCCTCGAGCAACTGCCCGATGCCGTAGATGTGGTCGCCGTGACCGTGGGTCAGATAGACGTGCGTCAGTCGTCGGTCGTGATCCTTGACCCACTGGACGAGCGTTTCGTTCTGGCTGACCGTGGTGAACGAATCCACGAGCACTGCGTCGTGGTCGCCCATGATCAGCGTGGCGGAATTCGTCACCCAGCGAAGGTCGTCGTTCTCGCCAACTGGCAGGTCGCGCGTGATCCCTTCTCGTCGCATGAGGAGTGTGTCGTAGGTGAGAGTTGACATCGGTCTGCCTTTCCTTGAAGTTGATGTAACCATAGTAGTTACATCAGCCGAGCGCAAGTGACGTCGCCAAGGTTTTCGCGATTCCTGTCACCCACCGCGTTCTCAATTCACCGTCGCCCGAGTTGGATAACGCGGGAGCGGTGATCGATCGTGGTCACGGTGGTTCCCGGAGTGCTCGTCGAAGAGGCGGGTTTAGGAGAGGACGTCCGAGGAGTACGGTGTCCGCAATGTCGAAGTGCTCGTGCCGCGGTCACCCGGTCGTGACAGCCAACGGTCGCCAACCTCGTCGCACTGGTGACGAGCGGTGCGCACCGATGACGATCACCACATACTCCCCCTGTACCTCCTCGATGTGGCGTGACCAGTAGCGACCCGGTGCCGGTCGACGACGATGGCTCCCGCTGAACGTTGTGGCAGGGCGTTCTTTGAACGCGCGGTCGACGACGTCGCGTTCGACCTCGTTGGCACTCACCTGGTGGTCCGCGGCGAGGTTGGGTGGCGGCGGGCGCTCATCGTGGAGACCGAGGCCTACGGCGGAGAGGACGATCCTGCGTCACACGCGTTTCGAGGACCGACACCCCGCTCGGTGATCATGTTCGGGCCCGCGGGTCACCTCTACGTCTATCGGAGCTACGGACTGCACTGGTGTATGAACGTGGTGACCGGTCCGACGGGGGTGGCGACCGCGGTGTTACTTCGAGCGGCGGCTCTCGAGGCCGAGGACCCCGATGGTGCGGTGACCCATTCCACGCCACTACGCGGACCGGGGAACCTCACCCGCGGTCTCGGCGTGACCGGATCTGATAACGGGGTCGACTGCTGCAGTGGGGCCGCGGCGCGGGTCTTCTTCGAACGAGGCGACACCCTCGCGCCTGAGTTGGTGGGTCGATCACGGCGGATCGGACTCTCCAAGGGCGTAGAGCGACTCTCGCGGTACTACCTCCTCGGAAACGACGCCGTCTCGGGCCCTCGAGGGACCAAGAGGCCTGGTCAGGATGGTTCGACGAGTACGTCCTAGCGAGTCGCGGTCGGGCCTTGACGAGCGCTGCGCGTCGAGACGGCAAGTACGAGGTCAGTAGCATTCACCTCCGGGCGGCGCCAAAGGAATGGGAACGTGATGCAGACCGAGAACAGTGTGCAACTCGTTGCCATCATCGTCTTCGCCGTCATGGCCAGGTCACTCGTCCGCAAGGGCCGCCGAGATCCTCAAGCCGCCTATCTTGAACGGCGCCAGCGCATTCGACCACTGCTGCTCGAGGTGCTCGATCCGATCCTCGCGGTCATCGTGGTCGGTCCGGTCCTCGCCCACGAACTCAATATCGATTCCTGGCACGTGCTCGCCGGACTCGTGGGCATCGCGATCGGCGTACCTATTGGGTTGTTGCGCTCACGCGTTCAGTTCGTGCGGGCAATCAAGAGCTCCCAGAGCATCGTGCTCACCCGCTCGAACGCGGAGTACCTACTGATTGCCGTGTTAGTTGTACTACGTGTCGCGCAGGACTCCGTGCGCGACGTCCACTCGACGATCCTCACGCTGCTCTTCGCGGCGCTCCTCGCCCTTCCCATCGGTGAGTCGGGCGCGCGGTCGTACTCGATGGTGGAGAAGTACCGCAACAGCCCCGACGAGCCGGTGGCCATGCCCGGTCAGCCCTGACGGCGCTCGCACGAATTACGTGGTACTCCCGCTCACTGTGAGCAGCCCCGAGCGGTCACGGTCGCCCATCCTTCCACGACGTCGCGTCGCGCGAGCCACATGACGTCGTAGCGATCGACGGTTGGATCACAGTGCGGGGGCACGAGCATGACCCGCTGGCCACGCGTAAACGTGTCGCTGGATCCGGGAACGATCAGGCCCTGCTCGTCGCCGAAGAAGCCGTAGGTGGCCTGGTCGTGGCCCTCGACGAGCGGCGCGCCCGCGTCGGTGGCCATGGCCTTCAGGCCCGCGTCGACGGTCACGAAGTTGGGCTGATTGGTCGAGATGACGCGAGCGGCGATGAAGAGACTCTGTTCGAAGCGACCTTCGGGGTCGTCGCCGAGTGCGTCGCGATACTCGCGGTCCATGAAGATATAGCTGCCGCACTGCAACTCATTGAAGACGCCGAGTTCGATGTCGATTCCTGCGGTGCCCGTACCGCCCCCGGTGCGTAGGGCGACCGTCACGCCCCGGGATTCGAGGGCCGCTACCACTTCGCTGAAACGGTCGGTGGAGCGTTGTGTTGCGTCTCGACGTTGCGCACGCCCGTTGAGGTGTTGAAGATGGCCTCCGTAGCCCTGGGCGCCCGCGAAGCGAAGTTGGGGGTGACGATGGATCTCTTCGACGACGCGCAACGCCTGATCCACGCCGGCGACACCTGTTCGACCGAGGCCCACGTCAACGTCTAAGAGCACGCCGAGGGCGGCGTGGCCGTCGGCGCTTTGGGCTAGTTCGACGACACCCTCGACGTTGTCGACGACTACGAGTACGTCACATCTCGTTGCCAGCTCCGTGGCGCGCCACGCTTGCGCGGCACTCGAGAGCGGCGACGTAATCAATGCCGAGATGCTCGCGTCCGTGCCGTCGAGTGACAACGCGCGGAGCACCGACTCCGCTTCAGAGAGTTTGGCGAAGGCGAGTCCCGCCGCCCCGGACTCGAGTTGACGTCGTGCGACGTAGGACGACTTATGCGACTTCACGTGTGGACGAAGCGACACACCAGCGTCCGCGGTGATCCTCGCCATTCGTTCGAGGTTGCGATCGAAGCGGTCCAGGTCACACACGAGGGCCGGTGTGGCGAGGTGTTCGATCGATCCACTTTCGCCGAGGTGCGCGAGTGCGTCACGGTATCGTGGCTCGTCAGGGAGTAGTTCTCTCACCTCGTCATTGTCACATGCCGTCAGGGGAGCCGGTCGCTTCGCAGGTCCCTCTCAGCCGATCCTTACGGCAACTTCATCGCGGCCCATTAGGGTGCGTACGCGTGCTCAACCAAGGAGGACACCGTGTTAGGTGACAAACAGGAACACTTTGCAGGCAAGGGCACCGAGATCAGTGCACTGGTGACACATGTCGAGGAGTACCTCAAGAACAACGGCTTCACCGTTCAGACGTCGCCACCGAGCGACGAGGGAACCGCCATCCAAGCCAAAAAGGGCGGCTTCCTTCGTGAGGTCGTCGCCGCGGACCGCGCCCTCAGCATCACCATCAAGGGCAGCCCCAACGACTTCACGGTGCGCTTCGGCATTGGCAAGTGGCTCGAGCATCTGGGCGTCGCCGCGATCGAGACGTTGTTGCTCTCGGAGTTGTTCCTCGTCGTCGACGTCGCGGATTCACTCTGGAGCCTCGAGGTCGAAGACAAGCTCATCGCGAACGTGAAGGCCTTCGTCGGCTGAGCCGTCCGTTGAGGTCACGGCGAGGGGAAGGTCACTTCACCCTTCGGCGTGTACCACTTCATCACATCGACACTGAAACGCCCGGCCACGACCGCGGGGTCGAGCGACGCCAGCCGCGTCGCCTCCTCGATCGATCCGACTTGGTAGAAACACAGCCCGCGCCAGCGCTCGTCGCGTTGCTCATCGAGCGGACCAGCGACCTTGAGGTGCCCGGCGTCGCGCATCGCGCGCAGGTGGCCGAGGTGGCGGCGATGAAGTCGTTCCGACTCGTCGTCGTCAAGTTCGGGTGGGTGTTCGCCGCTCACGAGCAGGACCAGTTCGAACTCGTCGAACTCCAACGGTTCATCCGCGAGTTCTTCGCTCACGTCAGCGCGCGCACCTGTTCGAGATGCGACGCCAGGTGGAACGTGGCGTTGCCACCGATGAGGTCGCCGATTGTCCAAGGTTGGTCCACCACGACGACGCCGTTGTCGTGGACGAGGACCGGGATCTCGACGAGTGCCGCGTCCGCACTGAGACCTCGCTGCGCCGCCGCTAATCGTCGCGCCGAACGATCGATCTCATTGGCCACTCCGCTTCGACCGTCGTGGCGATCGACAAAGGCGCGCAGGGTCGCGTCGTCAACGACCGTGGCGTTGTCGTAGCGGACCGACTCACCTCGGGCGACCGCCTCGGCCACGCTCGCGATCTCGTCATTGTTCAGCGCCACGTGGGCACCGATCATCTCCGCCGACCAGCCGTCAGCGACCGCGAACGGCGAGCCGGAGCGAAACAGTTTCGTCAACTCGTCGTAGGCGGATTCAATCTCGTCGGCGTCCATCACCCTCCCGTCGCTGCGGCGAATGGTACCGGAACGGCGCGGCGACCTAGCGGATTCCCGCGACGGCGTGGGGTCGGTAGTCCCGCTCGAGACGTTCGATCTCGGGGTCCTCGAGGCGAAGGTCCACGGCGGCGGCCGCGTCGGCGAGGTGGTGTGGCTTCGTCGCGCCGACGATGGGACTGTTGACCACGGGGTTGGTCAGCACCCACGCCAGGGCCACCTGCGCGGGAGTGACCCCGCGTTGTTGAGCGATATCGATCACCGTATCGACGATGGGTCGGTCCGCGTCGTGATAGAGCGAGCGACCGAACTCGTCGGACTCGCTGCGGGCGGTCTGTTCGTCCCAGGGACGGGTCAAGCGTCCACGCGCGAGTGGGCTCCAGGGGATCGACCCGACGCCCTGGTCCGCACAGAGCGGGAACATTTCGCGCTCTTCCTCGCGGTAGAGCAGGTTGTAGTAGTTCTGCATCGAGACGAATCGGGTCCATCCGTGGAGGTCGGCGAGGTAGAGGGCTTGGGCGAACTGCCAGGCATACATCGACGAGGCGCCAATGTAGCGAGCCTTGCCGGCCTTGACGACGTCGTGGAGCGCCTCGAGGGTCTCTTCGATCGGCGTCGTGGGGTCCCAACGGTGGATCTGGTACAGGTCGACGTACTCGGTGCCGAGGCGACGAAGGCTGTGGTCGATCTCGGCGAGAATCGACTTACGCGACAGGCCCTGACCGTTCGCTCCGGGGCCCATTCGACCGTGCACCTTGGTCGCGATGACCACCTCCTCGCGCGGCACCATCGAGAGCAGCGTCGACCCGGTGATCTCTTCGCTGCTGCCCGCGGAGTAGACGTTGGCGGTGTCGAAGAAGTTGATGCCGAGATCGAGCGCTTGACGAAAGAACGGCACCGCGTCGTCGCGATCGAGCGACCAGGGCTGGTTGCCCCGGGTTGGCTCGCCGTAACTCATGCAACCGAGGCAGACGCGAGAGACCTTGAGGCCGGTCGAACCGAGGGGGACGTACTCCACGACGAGATGCTCCTTGTTATCTAGCTAGACCTCAAGTTACCGGTCCGTTCCCTCGTGCGAACGGGCGACGCGACGGTGCGCACCGCCCTTTGACGTGACGGAGGACGCCGCCACTCGTCGCGCGCGACGACGTGGTGAAGTCGGTAACGTGCACGAAACATGGGCGTGATAGGAAAGAACATCAATTCAACTTTCGTCGACGTTGATGCTGCCCTGGCGTGGGACGAGGTCTACTCCGCCCCTGGCGTACCGCGACCGATCTATAAAGAGATCGTCGACGTCCTCTCGAACCTCAAAACCGTCGACATCCGCACTCGCTTCGATCAGCTCGGGCGGACCTTCGCCGAGCGGGGCGTCACCTTCGCCCTCGGCGGCGAGGAACGTCCCTTTCCCTTAGACCTCATCCCGCGCATCATCGCCGCCACCGAGTGGGGCGTGCTCTCGGCCGGTATCCGCCAGCGCGTCGCGGCGCTCGAGGCGTTCTTAGAGGACGTCTACGGTGCGGGCGAGTGCCTGAAGGACGGGGTCGTCCCTCGCCGTATCGTCACCTCGAGTTCACACTTTCGCCGTGAGTCGGTCGGTATCGTGCCTCGCTACGGTCCGCGTATCACGGTCTCGGGCATCGACATCATCCGTGACGAGTTGGGCAACCTGCGCGTACTGGAAGACAACGTGCGGATCCCGTCGGGGATCTCCTACGTCATCGAGAACCGCCGAGCGATGACCCAGAGCTTCGGTTCGCTCTTCACGCACTACCGCGTGCACCCGGTGGACGAGTACCCGGCCCGTCTGTTGCGCGCGCTGCGGCTCTCGGCGCCCGAAGGCGTGCGCGATCCGACCGTGGTGGTCTTGACGCCGGGCGTGCACAACGCGGCCTACTTCGAGCACGTGTTGCTCGCTCGCCTCATGGGCATCGAGCTCGTCGAAGGCAGCGACCTCAAGGTCGTGGGTAACTGCGTCATGATGAGGACCACGCGGGGCGAGCGGCCCGTGCACGTTATATATCGTCGCGTCGACGACGAGTGGCTCGATCCACTGCACTTTCGACCAGATTCGGTCGTCGGGGTCGCGGGGCTGGTGAACGCGGCGCGCGCGAAGACCGTCACCATCGCCAACGCGATCGGCAACGGCGTGGCGGACGACAAACTCATCTACACCTACGTGCCCGACCTCATTCGCTACTTCCTCCACGAGGAGCCGCT
>PLER01000005.1 GCA_003136495.1 Acidimicrobiaceae bacterium | reverse complement strand
GGTAGGTGGTGGATGACCACCATGGAGCCACACACTTCGACGTCGGTGGGCACCGCTAAATATGCCTCGATGTCCTCGCCGTGATGTCCCTTGATGGTCACGGTGTCCGCGCGCAAATTATGCGTCATTGTGAGCCTTTCGCTTGATCGTCAACGAACTCGTCGACGTGTACGTACTGCGAGACGGAATTAGTTACTTAAAGTTACTAACTGCTTTATTAGCGCAATGGTCAAGGCGTTGAAGATTCCGAAGATCAACACGACCCTCGAGCGCGAGTGGGGACGACTCCGCCGCAGCCAGATCATCGGATTGGTGCGAGCGTCGACCGCGTCGGGCCACAGTCCGCTCTCGGTCGAACTGCTGCGCGCCGTCGTCGAAGCCGGCGAGCGACGCTGCTCTCGGTGTCGCCCGCGGGTCGCCGCGAGCTCGAAGAACGCGAGGCCCGACGCAGCGCGTGGCTCGGTGACCTGTGCCGAGGGTGGCCCAAGGAGGACGTCACCACCTTGACCACGATGATTCAACGACTCAACGACGGCGTGAACTGGCGGCTCAACGAGCCGGCGCCGCGCTAGGTCGACGTCGACCGCCGAGGGTTACTCGTCGGTAACCATCGAATTACGTTCGGCCGTACCGGTGACGTAGGCGATCCCTCCCGAGACGAGCAACAACAGTCCCGAGACCGTGAGGGCGAGGTTGAGTCCGTGAGTAAACGCCGAGTACGCGGCGTGGACCACTTCGTTGATGATCTTTCGAACTCCGGCACTGCTGTTGTTGCCCTCCTCTTCGGCGCGCTTGCTCACCGAGCCGGTGATCACGGCGTTGATGATGATGGAGCGGTAACTCGCCGGAATGCCGAGTTGGATGAGGCGATTGGTCAGGTTCACCGTCAGTTGTCCGTTGACGATGGAACCCAGGATCGCGACGCCGGTGACGGCACCGAGTTCGCGACTCGTGTTGATCGTGGAGGCGGCCATGCCGGAATTGGCGGCGGGAATGGAAAAGAGCGCCGTGGCGTTGACCGGCACCACGATGATGCCAAATCCAATGCCCGCGAGTCCCATGGTCCAACCGAGCGTCGAGAGACCGGCGGTCGGGCTGATGACCGCGTCGGTGAGCAACACGCCGAGACCCGCGAGGAGACAGCCCACCGTCATCGGCACCCTCGAGCCGACGCGTCCGACCCAACGTCCCGTGAAGAGCGAGGCGACGACCATGCCCCCGAGCAGGGGCAAGAAGTCCTGGGCGAGGGTGTACGGCCCGACTGAGGCGACGACTTCGAGGTAGAGGGCGACAAAGAAGAAGATTGAAAAGATGGCGAAGTAACTCGTGAAGGCGATAATCGTCGAGCCGGNNGGACTCGACGACGAAGTACGTGAACAGGCTCACCGCGGAGATCGCGTAGAGGGTGAGCACGGTGGAGGAGTGATAGCCCCACGTCTCACCCGCGATCGTCGCGAACGTCGCGAAGCCGAGCGCCACCGCCGCCAACACGAAGCCGTAGAAATCGAGTCGCCGGCGGACTTCGTTCACACTTTCGGGCAACGCGACTGCGGCGATGACGAGCACGACCGCGCCAAAGACGAAGTTGAACCAGAACACGGCGCGCCAGGACCACAGGCCGACCAACACGCCACCAATCACGGGACCGAGCGCGAGGGCGAGGCCCGAGACCGCGGCCCACGCACCGAGGGCCCGAGCGCGTAAGCGCTTGTCGGGGTAGATGTGACGGATCATCGACAGGGTGCTCGGCTCCGACCCCGCGGCGCCAATGCCCATAATGACGCGACCGACGATCAGCTCCTTGGGTGAGACNNCAGATCAACATCAAACTCGCGAAGGCCAACGCGTAGCCCCCGACGACCCACTGGAGCTGTGAGACGCCCGCGTGCAGTTTCGCCTGGACGCTCGTAAGGACCGCGCTCGCGATGGTGTTGTCGAGAAAGGTGAGGAAGAGGATCGCCAGCAGCGACGCGAAGCTGAAGTGCGACTTGAGCTGATGAACGAGGGAGCGCCGACGGTCGTCGAACGTGCGCGACATCAACGACGACGTGTCACTTACCCCGAACATACGCTCCCTTCAACTGGCGAGGACGCGTGTGACAGACGACCTCGCGAATACTTCACTAGTTGTACTACTGCGAACGTCGAGTACGCCGACGCCCGCTGCTGCCTCGAGGGGCCCTCGGGGCAGCACGTTTCCTGCTATTTCAGCGGCGTCTTGAACGTGATTGGGCCCACGGCCGAGTCAGTACCGGTAGCGTTACCGACGCTGACCGCGCACGCTTTCAAGTTTGCCTTCGTCGTCCCACACTTGCCGCCGCCGATTTTTCCTTCGACGACCTTAAAGGACGTGCGCGGCAGGAGTCCAGTTTTGGAGATGGTGGCCGACGGTGGGATGCCGTTCACTTGGCAGTCTGATTCGCCCTTCGCCTTGACCAGGCACTCCACGATGAACACCGTGTCGCCGGGTTTGAAGCCGCTCCCCGCGACGCTCACCTTCTCGCCGCTGTGAAGGTTCGTGGAAGGGGTCACGACGATCTTCGGCTTTCCCGCCGCCGACGCGCTCGTCACGTTCACGACGCCGCTCGACAGAGCGACCAGTCCCAGCATCGCGACGCTCACGGCGAGGCGCAGTCCTCTAGTTGTCTTCATGATTCCTCCCTAGATGCTCGAAATCGCCGGAGTTCCCAACGAAGTTCACGCGAGCATGTGCCGCGGTGGCGTACGGACGTTCTCCGACGAAACGTCACGTTCATCGTAGTCAGGCCATCCGCGAGTCGTTCCGAAGCGACGAGTGATCAGCGACCACTGGTCGTGAATACTGAGAGTACGTACAGGAAGCGCACCGTTACTTCTGGGTAAGGCCTATACGGACACTCCGCGTGGCCGCAGCGGCGAGCACGCGGTCGTGGGCTAGGAAATGGAATAGGCGTCCGCGCGGTTGATGACGAGGCCGCGAACGGCAGCCCGAACTGCCCCGAGCACGTCAGAAATTGAGCTGTTCTTCCCTAGAAACCCGGCACATCCCGCGGCGCGCGCGCGGGCCACTAAGTCGTCATCCGCGGCGATGCCGAGCAAGATGACGCGCGTCTTAGGGGACTCGATGAGGATCTCCTTGATCGTGTCGACGCAGTTGCCGTAGGGGAGTTGGTAGTTCATTAAGAGGACATCGGGGTACTCGCGTTTGATTAGGCGCATCGCGTCAACCGTGTTGACCGCGGTGCCGGCGAGCTCCAGGTCCGGCGCCTTCGAGATCGAGAGGGCCAGCATCTCCGAGACAATGATGTGGTCGTCGATGACCGCAACTCGTGTCGCGTGTGAGGGTGGGTTTTCCATGCTGACTTCAAGGTTAACGACGGCCTCTTCGACCGAGGCGTGAATCGTCCGTATTTTGTGGCGGACCCTTTGACGATTATTTATCTGTTCTGCCCGAGGCGCGCCATCCAATGGGCCGTGGTACGACTCCGTCGACGTACTGCGGTACTTCTCAAAGAATTCGACCTATCGAAAATCGTCTTGGAGTTGTCTGAGCTCCTCCGCACCCGGGCAGAGGCGATCGAAGGGGATCGCATTGAGGCCGGTCGTAGGGGTCTGGTTGAGGTCGTGGAGTTCTTGGCCGGATTCGCTGACGTAGAGGATTCCCGTTGCGATCTCGCCGCGGCTTTGGCGATCGCGCACGTACTCTTCCACCGACGATCGTTCGCTCGGGTCGTAGCCGTCGGGCACGGAGCGAAAGCGCAGCACGCTGCCGTCGTGCATCGTGACGGCCTTCGCGTCGTCCTGGGGGATCCGTTCGCGAATGGGTACGTGAATCGGCACGAAGTCGGACTCGATCTCCTTCACCTCGTGTTCGCGCACGAAGCGGTAGCTCTTCGTCGAGCCCTCGTGGTCGTTGAAGGTGACGCAGGGTGAGATGACGTCAATCAGCGCGAAGCCGTTGTGCGCGATGGCGGCTTTCAAAATGGGAATGAGTTGTTCCTTATCGCCGCTGAAGCTGCGCGCGAGGAACGTCGCACCCAGGGCCAGTCCCATCAAGATCGGGTCGATGGGTGCGAGGTGGTTCGCTTCGCCCTTTTTGGGGGCCGAACCGATGTCGGCCGACGCCGAGAGTTGCCCCTTGGTGAGTCCGTAGACGCCGTTGTTCTCGATCACGTAGACCATGTTGATGTTGCGGCGCATCGCGTGGAGCAGGTGACCAAGACCGATCGACAGCGAGTCACCGTCACCGGAGATACCGATGTAGGTCAACTCGCGATTCGCCGCGTTCGCGCCCGTGGCGATCGTGGCCATGCGCCCGTGGGCGCTGTTGAAGCCGTGCGCGCCTCGCACGAAGTAGGTCGGGGTCTTGGACGAACACCCGATCCCGCTCAACTTCGCGATGCGGTGCGGCGGTGTGGAGAGTTCGAAGAAGGCGTGACTGATTGCCGCGGTGACCGAATCGTGCCCACACCCGGCGCACAGCGTCGACATCGCACCTTCGTAGTCGCGTACCGTCAAGCCGAGTTCGTTTTTCGGCAACGGACTGAGGGGAATGAAGGGCTTTACTATCGAGGGCATCAGGGAATCTCCATCTGGGTCAGTACGCTGTCGACGACCTGCTTGGCGCTGAGGGGGAAGCCGCCGTAGGCCAGGACCGAGTTCATCGTCTCACTCGCGACGCCCGTCTCTATCGAGATCAGCGAACGAAGCTGGGCGTCGCGGTTCTGTTCGACAACGAAGCAGCGATCGTGCCCCTCGACGAATTTGCGTACGTCCTCAACGAAGGGGAATCCGCGCACCCGCATGAAGTCGGCCACCACACCGCGCTCGGCCAACTCGTCGATCGCTTCGCGCACCGCGAGGTCGCAGCTCCCGACGGTAATCACGCCGATCGTCGCGTTCGCGCGTCGCCGCACGACGGGCGCCGGCACGTGGGGCGCCGCGGCGGCGTGCTTGAGTTTGAGCCGGTCGATCACCTCTTGGTAGTGGTCGGGGATCTCGGTGTAGCGACCGAACTTGTCGTGACCGGAACCGCGCACGAAGTACGCACCTTTTTCGTGGGAACCGGGCACCGTGCGGGGCGTGACGTACTCCTCGTCTTCGTTGGTGTAGCGGAAGAACTCCTTGATCTCGGCGAGGTGAGTGTCGTTCAGTACCCGACCCCTGTCGGGGACGAACTCGTCGTCCCAAGTGAGTGATGGCACCACCCAGTCGTTCATCCCGATATCGAGGTCCGAGAGCATGAAGACCGGGGTCTGAAATCGTTCGGCGAGGTCGAAACTCGCCACCGCGAACTCGAAGCACTCGTGCGGGTTGGCGGGGAAGAGCAGGATGTGCTTAGTGTCGCCGTGGCTGGCGTAGGCGCACATCAAGATGTCGCCTTGTTGGGTGCGCGTCGGCATGCCCGTGGAGGGACCGACACGCTGGACGTCGATGACGACGGCGGGGATCTCGGTGTAGTACGCCAGCCCGAGCAGTTCGCTCATCAGCGAGATGCCCGGACCGGAGGTGGAGGTGAAGGCCCGGGCGCCGCTCCAACCCGCGCCCAACACCATGCCGATGGAGGCAATCTCGTCCTCGGCCTGGATGATGAGGTAGTTATTCTGATACGTCGCGGGCGTCGACGGATCGTCGCTCTCTACCTTGACGCGTCGGTACTTCGCGCAGAGCCGCGTGAAGTTGTCCATCACCGCGGTCGCGGGGGTGATCGGGTACCACGCGGCGACGGTGGCGCCCGCGTAGAGGCAGCCCAGCGCCGCGGCGGTGTTGCCGTCGATCAGTATCGAGTCGGCGTTCTCATTCATCGCCTCTAAGCGAAAGGCGAGGGGGCAGTCGAAGTGTTCGGTGGCGTAGTCGTAGCCGAGGCGCAGCGCGCGCTGGTTCGAGTCGAGCAGCGAGGCGTTGCGCGAAAAGGTCTCGGCGAGCAGCGTCGAGGCGATGGCGAGATCGATGCCGGTCAGCGCCACGATGGCCCCGGC
>PLER01000093.1 GCA_003136495.1 Acidimicrobiaceae bacterium | reverse complement strand
AGCACCGCGCGCATGACGCCCTGGGCGTTGCGGTAGTCGCTCGAACCGTACTTCTGGCGCGCGCGTTCGAGTCGCCCTTCACTGAGCACGCCGTGTCGATTGAGCCACTTGGTGGCGCGAAAGGCGAACGGCGCAGGTGAGCTACTCGTTCTTCGCAGCAACGGTGATCCCACGAGGACGAGCGCGCGCACCAACTCGGGATGCGTGGCCGCCACGACCGTGGCGACCGTGCCGCCAAAGGAGTGTCCAACGAGCACCAGTGGTTCGCTGGCGAGTTCTTCCAGCGCCGGTAGGACCAGTTCGGCGTAGTGGCGGGNNCCCCCGGGTTCGCGGGGGACCGGCGTCGCGCCGAATCCGGGAAGATCGAGGGCGACGGACGCGACACCCCGCGCGGCCAACGTGGCGGCGGCGGGGGCGAAATCGCCCCCGCGTCGCGCCCAGCCGTGCAGCCACACCACNNTAGCGTGCAAGACATCATGAGCGACGAGATCACATTCTCCGACCGCCTCCTGGTCGGGCTCACCCCCGAGCAGCGCGACGCGGTGATGTCCCCCGCTCGACGACACCTCGTGCGCGCGACGGCGGGTTCGGGCAAGACGCACGTCTTGACGCTGCGCATTCAGCGCCGCGTGGCCGACGGCGAGGTCGCCGCCGACCACGTCCTGGCGATGACCTTCACGCGCAAGGCGGGGGACGAGCTGCGCCGTCGACTCTTTCGCGCGGGCGTGCGCGACGTGCGCGCGGGCACCTTCCACCGCGCCGCGCTCAACCTCGTGACCCAGTACCGCGAGGACCACCACCTGCGTCCCCTCACCCTGGAGCCGAATCGACGAAAGCTCGTCGGTTCGCTCGCCGTGCAGTTGCGCGAGAGCGGTGAGTTACGAATCGAGGAGTGGCAACTGCCCCGATTAGAACAAGAGATCGGTTGGGCCCTCAGTCAGGGTTACAACGGCACGCTCTACGCGAAGAACGCGCGGCGACTGCGACGCGAGGCGCCGTTGGCGCCCGCCGTCTTGGCCGACGTGCTCGATCGCTACGTCGGGCTCTGCAAGAGTCGCGGCCTCATGGACTTCGACCTGCTCTTGAGTGAGGCGATCACGATCCTGCGTGACGAGCCCGACGTGTTGGCCTCGTTTCGCTACCGCAATCGCTCGCTCTACGTGGACGAGACCCAAGACATGAATCCACTGCAGTTCATGTTGTTGCGACAGATGGCGGGCGACGACCCCGACTTGTTCTGCGTGGGCGACCCGAACCAGTCGATCTACGGTTTTAACGGCGCCAACCCCGGGCTGATCAACGAGGTCCTCGCGACCTGGCCCGACACGGTGGTCTTGGACCTCACGCGTAACCATCGTTCGACCGCGAACATCATCGCGGTGGCGAACACCTTGCTCGAAGAAGGGGCGCGCGGCATCGTGCCCGCCCACGACGAGGGCGAGTTACCCCTCGTGCGCAGCTACAACACCGACGAGGAAGAGGCCCAGCACGTCGCCACGTGGCTCGCGGCGAAGCACCAACCCGGGAGTCCCTGGAAGTCAATGGCGGTGCTCGCGCGCACCAACGCGCAACTCGAAGTGGTCGCGAGCTACCTAGAGAGCGCGGGCGTACCCAACGAACGGCGCGGGCCCGAACACTCCCCCGCCTCGGACTTGAGCGCCCCGGAGCGCAACGCCCGCCGCCTCGAGGAACTCGACGCCGACGCGGTCGCCCTCTCGACGATCCACCGAGCGAAGGGGCTCGAGTTCCAACACGTCGCGACCATCGGGTGGGCCGAAGGCCAGTTGCCGAACTACAACGCCACCACGCCCGAACAGGTCGCCGAGGAACAGCGTCTCGCGTACGTGGCGTTGAGCCGCGCCGAGCGTTCGCTACTTATCACCTGGAGCCGAGGACGTAACGACCCGCGCTACCCGGACCGCACCCCGTCTCGATTCCTCGACCCCATCGAGACGGTCATCGCAGAACTCGAGGCCCGCGACGCGCCGCTACGGGGCGAAGCCCGTCGCGCGCGCTTGGCGGCCATCCGCGCCTCGCTCGAAGAGAGCGTCGAAGCCCTCGAGGCCGACCAGGGGTCGCGAGCGCCGCGGATATAGTGCAGCGCGTGCAGCACGGGCTGTCGGATCGAGAACTGAGAGCACCATCGTGAACGGCGCACACGCACTGCTGGGCACGCTGGCGGCGAACGACGTCACGGTCTGTTTCGCCAATCCGGGCACCTCCGAGATGCACTTCGTCGCGGCCCTCGATGACGCACCCGAGATGCGCGGCGTACTCTGCCTCTTCGAAGGCGTCGCCACCGGCGCGGCCGACGGTTTCGCGCGCGTGAGCGGTACGCCCGCGGCCACGCTGCTTCACCTCGGTCCGGGTCTCGCAAATGGGTGGGCGAACCTACACAACGCGCGCCGCGCCCACGTGCCGATCGTGAACATCGTGGGGGACCACGCGACCTACCACGCGGTCTACGACGCACCGCTCCAGAGCAACATAGAATCCCTCGCGGCGCCCCTGGAGGGTTGGTACCGACGCACCACCAGCAGCGACGCGCTCGCCACCGACGCGGCAGCGGCGATCAGTGCGAGCTACGGTCCGCCGGGTCGCGTGGCGACGCTGGTGCTTCCCGCCGACGTCTCCTGGAGCGACGTGAGTACCGCGGGCGCCGCGTTGCCGAAGGCGGCGCTACCGCCCGCCGCGGCACTCGACGACGAGGCGCTCGAGGCGGCGCTGCACGCGCTGCGCACCAAGCGCTCAACGTTGCTGATCGGCGGCTCGCTCACCGCGGCGCAACTCCAACTCGCGCGCCGCGTCGCGACGGCGACCTCGGCTCGCTTGATCGTCGAGACGTTCCCTACGATCATGGGGCGCGGCGCGAGCGTCGGTGAGATCGAGCGACTGATCTACTTGAGCGAGTTCGCTATCGATCAGTTAAAGGACACCGAAGCGCTCATCTTGATAGGCGCGCGCGAACCAGTGAGCTTCTTCGCCTACCCCGACGTGGCGAGTCGACTGGCTCCCCCGAGCGTCGAGATCGTGGACCTCGTGGAGCCCGGGGTCGACACGGGTGCCGCGCTCGACGCACTGGTCGAGAGCCTCGGGGCCCCTCGAGTCACCCTTAGGACGGAGGCGCGCGTTGCGGCGCCGTCGGGCGAGTTGACGACGCTCTCCTTCGCCGCCGCGGTCGGCGCGACGTTGCCCGAAGGCGTCATCGTCGCCGACGAGTCAAACACCTCGGGCGTGCACCTCTTCGCCGCCACCCGCGACGCACCCGAACACCAGTGGATGACGCTCACCGGCGGCTCCATTGGCTACGGCCTACCGGTGGCCCTGGGTGCCGCGGTCGCGTCGAAGGGTCGGGTCCTCGCCCTCGAGTCCGACGGATCGATGATGTACACCAGCCAGGCCCTGTGGACGATGGCACGAGAGGGACTCGACGTTACGGTCGTGGCACTGTCGAATCGAAGTTACGCGATCCTCAACTACGAACTCCAGCGCGTGGGAGCGACCGCCTCGGGCAGCGCGAGCGCGCGCATGCTCGACATCGACGACCCGACCCTGGAGTTGGCGGCATTGGCTCGATCCATGGGGGTTCCCAGTGAGCGAGTCACCACCGCCGAGGGACTCACCGAAGCCCTCGAACGNNGCCGCTAACTGACCGTCGACGGTGGCGCGACCCGCGCCCTTGCCCCCTCGCGCGGAGAGCTTGGTCATCGCACACTCGATCGTCACCGTGTCCCCCGGCAGGACCTGACGACGGAAGCGCGCGCGCTCCACACCGCCAAAGAGTGGCAGGCGACCCGCGTAGCGGGGATCGGCGAGCACGGCGACCGCGCCGCACTGAGCGATGGACTCGAGGAGCAACACGCCCGGGGTCGTCGGTCGACCGGGAAAGTGTCCGGGGAAGAACCACTCGTCACCGCGCAGGGTCCACTCCCCGCTCGCCCGGACACCGGGCTCGATGCTGATGAGCGCGTCGAGCAGCAGGAACGGCGGCCGGTGCGGCAGCCAATGCGTCGGGTCCANNCGGAAGGTTCGTTGGTCGCCGCGCTTGAGCACGTCGCGCGCCCGCGCGGGCGGCGGTGTGCCCAGCAGCGTGGTGGGCGCGTAACACTCGACCGAGTGATCGCCCTTTAAGGCCACGCGGATCACCGCACCGTGGGACGTGAAGGCGGTGACCTCCCCGGGGACCCGGGCGCCCACGCGATACGAACTTCGAAAGAGGGAGAAGTCGGCCTCGGGGTTGACCGGTTGGCGCCCCCGTCGCAGGGCCACCACCGGTGGCGGATCGGACGCGGGCGGCGTCATCTTGGTGACCTTCTTCGCCGCCTTCTCGGTCGTCTTGGCGGTCTTCGTCGCGACCGCTCGTTTCTTCGTGGGCGCTTCGACCTTCGCCACCTCGAGGACCCGTGCGGCTCGCTTCGCCGTCTTGACGGGAGGTTGCGTGGCCGCCTTGTCGACGGCCTTGTCGACGACCTTGTGCGCCTTGGCAACCTTCTTGGTGGGTGCCGCTTTCTTCGTGGCCTTGAGCGGCGTCAGCGTCGTGCCGATGGTGGGCGTCGCCCCGTTGGCCAGGGTGACGGCCAACTTCTTCGCGCTACGAGTCGCCTTGACGTTGCGCACCGGTAGACGAGGCGTGAAAATCCAACCGACCCCACGCACCGGCTTGCCTCCAATGAGTCGGCCCACCTCGAAGAGCCAGGGGTACTCCTCTTGGAACTCCTGGAAGGAGTCGTTACTCAAGACCACCGCGTCCACGCGGTCGGCGATCTTCAAGATGAACGCGTCACCGCGTCCGACCGCGCCCGCCGGTGGCGTCACGATCTCCCCGGCCAGGACCGCGTCGTTGAAGCGGCTGCGCTCACTGGCCGCCGCGCGGTGTTCGAAGGTCGCGTCGGCCACGACGATGATCTCGGCCGTCGGGTTCTCCTGGTGGAAGGCGCGTACCGCCTCATCTAACTGCACGAGGCTCGGCGTCGACCGCCCCTCGGTGGCGAGATTCGATCCGTCGACGACCACGCGAACGCGTGGCGCCTTGGCGGGACTCACCCGACGGCTCGTACCAGCAGGTCCGCCTGCTCGGCGGCGTGCACCAGCGACGAACCCGTTGCCGGGCTCGCCGACTCCGCGCGCGCGACGTGCACCACGCGCAGGTGTCGCAGACGGTCGTGCATCTGAAGGTGCACGAAGGGCCACGCGCCCATGTTCTCGGGCTCCTCCTGGAGCCAGATCACCTCGACCACGTTCGGATAGAGCGCCAGCGTGCGCTCGATCTCCTCGGCGGGCCAGGGGTAGAGCTGTTCGACGCGGACCACGGCGATCGTCGAGGCCGAGATCGCGTCGCGTCGAGCGATCGCTTCGTGGGCGACCTTGCCCGAGGCCAGCACGACCCGGGTCACCGCTTCGACGTCGCTGACGCGGTCGTCGAGCACCGTCTGGAAGGACCCCCGCTCGAAGTCGGCGAGTGGTGAGCGGGTGGCGGCCGCGCGCAACATCGACTTGGGGGTGAACACGATCAGTGGCGTCGGATGCTGACGCAGTACTTGACTACGGAGCAGGTGGAAGTACTGCGCCGAGGTCGTGGGTTGGGCGACGCGGATGTTGTTGCGGGCACTGAGTGAAAGGAACCGCTCGATGCGGCCGCTCGAGTGCTCGGGGCCCTGCCCCTCGTACCCGTGGGGCAGCAACATCGCGAGTGACGCCCGCTGACCCCACTTGTCCTCGGCGGCGACGAGGAAGTTGTCGATGATGATCTCCGCACCGTTGACAAAGTCCCCGAACTGCGCCTCCCAGGCGACGAGGGTGTTGGCCGCCTCAACCGAGTAGCCGTATTCGAACCCCAGCGCCGCGAACTCCGAGAGGAAAGAGTCGCGCACCGTGAAGAACCCCGGCGCACCCATGTTGGCGAGCGGCACGATCTGGTCGCCGTTCTCGTAGTCGATCAACGCCGCGTGACGGTGAGAGAACGTGCCACGGCGAGTGTCTTGACCCGTGAGGCGTACGTTCGAACCTTGGGAGATGAGCGATCCCACCGCGAGCGCCTCACCGAAGGCCCAGTCGACCTCGCCACCCTCTAAGAGCGCGAGGCGCTGGGCGAACTGACGCTCGAGCTTGGGGTGGACGGTGAATCCTTCGGGCGCACGCACCGACGCGCGAGCGATCTCGAGGAGCGTCGCGCGCTCGACCCCCGTCTCGGGGGCGGCGAGCTCGGGCCGCGTGGTTGCGACGGGCACCGATTTGAGTTCGGGCACCGGCACGGTGCGCACCTCGTCGAGCACGCTTTGGAGGCGAGAGTTGAACTCGTTGAGGGCGGCTTCGGCCTCGTCGATGGAGATATCACCACGTCGCACGAGTGTCTCGGTGTAGATCTTGCGCACCGAACGCATCTGGTCGATGATCTTGTACATCTGGGGCTGGGTGTAGCTGGGGTCGTCGCCCTCGTTGTGACCGAAGCGTCGGTAACACACGATGTCGAGTACGACGTCGCGCTGGAAGGCCTCGCGGTAGTCAAAGGCCAGTCGCGCGGCGCGCGCGCACGCCTCGGGGTCGTCGCCGTTCACGTGGAAGATCGGCGCTTGGATCATCTTCGCGACGTCGGTGGGGTAGAAACTCGAGCGGGCCGACTCGGGTGCGGTGGTGAAACCGACCTGGTTGTTCACCACGATGTGCACCGCACCGCCAACGCGGTAGCCCGAGAGTTGGGAGAGGTTGAGGGTCTCGGCGACGACGCCTTGGCCCGCGAAGGCCGCGTCACCGTGGATCAGTACCGCGAGGTAGGGGTGCTCGACGAAGCGCTGGTCCGCTTCGGTACCATCACTTGGCCGTATCACCAGGTCCTGTTTGGCGCGCACGATGCCCTCAACGACGGGGCTCACCGCTTCGAGGTGCGAAGGGTTCGACGCCATTGAGACGTCAATGGTCACTCCGCGGGGGTTCTTAAAAACACCGCGCGCGCCCTTGTGGTACTTGACGTCGCCACTGCCCTGGACGCTCTCGGGATCGAGGTTGCCTTCGAACTCGGAAAAGATGTCGCTGTAGGACTTGCCGACGATGTTGGCCAGCACGTTCAGTCGCCCCCGGTGCGCCATGCCGATGACCGCTTCTTTCACACCACGGTCGGCCGCCGCGTCGAGCACGGTTTGGATGGCGACGATGGTGGATTCGGCGCCCTCGAGTCCGAAACGCTTCTGGCCCACGTAGCGCGTGTGTAAGAAGCGCTCGAAGACCTCGGCCTCACTCAGCACGTTAAGGATCCGTCGCTGCTCGTCGAGGCTGGTGGTGGAACTGACGCCTTCGACGCGCTCTTGGATCCAGCGCTTCTGCACCGGGTCCATGATGTGGCCGTACTCGATCCCGGTCGTTCGACAGTAGGCGTCGCGCAGGATCGAAAGGATCTTCTCCAACGTCGCCTCGTGGAGCCCCGCGAGGCCGTCGACGACGAAGGTGCGCTGTAGGTCCCAGATCGTCAGCCCGTAGGTCGCCAGGTCCAACTCGGCGTGGAGGGGCGGCGGCTCGCTCGAGAGCGGGTCGAGGTGGGCGTTGAGGTGACCGCGCACGCGGTACATATTTATGAGTTCTTGCACGCGAATCTGCTTCAAGATCCGCTCGGCCTCGGCCTCGGCGGAGGCCGAGTTCACGTCGACCGCCCAGCGAGCGGGCTCGTAGGGTACGCCGAGTGAGGCGAAGACCTCGTCGTAGAACTCGTGGCCACCGGTGAGGCACTCCGCCACGTACTTCAAGAACAGACCCGACTCGGCGCCCTGGATGATGCGGTGGTCGTAGGTCGAAGTCAGCGTCATCACCTTGCCGACACCGAGCTCGGCCAAAGCGCGCGGGTCGGCCGCTTCGAAGCCCGCCGGCCACGACAGTGCGCCGACGCCAAAGATCGCACCCTGTCCGGGCATGAGCCGCGGGACGGACTGCACCGTGCCGAGGGTGCCGGGATTGGTGATCGAGACCGTCGCCCCGGCCAGGTCGTCCGCGCCGTAGGTCCCACCGTGCACCTTGCGCACGAGGTCCTCGTAGGCGAGTAAGAACGCACGAAAATCCATGGTGTCGGCGTTTTGGATGACCGGGACCAGGAGGTTGTGCGAACCGTCTTTCTTGAGTACGTCCACGGCCAAGCCCAATCCGACGTGCTCGTGATGACGAACTCCCGGCGTTCCCTTATCGTCAACGGCGTCAACGAAGGTGGAGTTCAGCGCGGGAATCTCACCTAGACCCTTCACGAGGGCGAAGGCGATGACGTGGGTGAATGAGACCTTGGCACCGCTCGAGCGGGCCAGTGATTCATTGAGCGCCGCTCGGTTGATCTCGAGGAGTCGAGCGGGCACGGTGCGCACGCTGGTCGCCGTCGGTACCAGGAGGCTGGCGTTCATGTTGGTGACGATGCG
>PLER01000045.1:38075-48067 GCA_003136495.1 Acidimicrobiaceae bacterium | reverse complement strand
GTCGACGCCGCGATGCCGATTCTGCCCCCCGGGACCGGAGCGATCCTGGCGATCGGTCAGATCGCCAAGGCTCCATGGGTCGTCAACGACGAAGTGGTCGTGCGTCACGCGGTGGAGATCGCGATGGCCTTCGACCACCGTCAAATCGATGGGGCGCTCGCCTCGCGGGTGCTCGGGCACGTGGCGTCGTTCTTGGCGGACCCCGCGGCGAAGATCATCGCGCCTTAGGCGCGAAGGGCTGCCAGGGCGCGGTCCGCGTGAGCGCTCATTGAGACCTCGCTCGTAATGACCTCTTTTATGGTGCGGTCCTGATTGATGACGAAGGTGACTCGCTTCACCTTCATGAGGTTCAGCGCGCGTTTGACGTCGTAACGGCGAGCGACGTCGCCGTCGAGGTCGGTGAGCAGTGGATAGTCGAAGCCGTTCTTCTTCGCGAACTTCGCCTGGCGCTCCGTCGAGTCCATGGAGATGCCCACGCGCTGGGCCCCGAGGGCCTCGAACTCGCCCTTGAGGTCTCGAAAGTGGCAGGACTCCTTGGTGCACGCCGCGCTCATCGCCGCAGGGTAGAAGAACAACACCACTGGGCCGTCCTTGAGCATCGTCGAGAGGGTACGTTCGTTCCCGTCTTGATCAGGCAGGGTGAAGTCGTAGGCGAGGTCGTTCTTCTTCACGCCATAAGGCTAGGCGTCTAAGCGGAACCCGACGCCTCGGATGGTGATGAGGTGACGAGGTGTTGCCGGGTCGACTTCGATCTTCTGGCGCAGTCGCTTGACGTGCGTGTCGAGGGTGCGGGTGTCGGAGAGTTCGAGTCCCCACCACAAGGTGTCGAGGCAGACTTCTCGGGTCACGACCTGGCCGAGTCGGGTGGCGAAGAGCGCGAGCAGGTCGAACTCCTTGCGGCTGAGTTCCACCTCTCGGTTGTCACGCGTGACCGTGCGCCGCGTGAAATCGATGCGCAGGTTGCCGAAGCTGATGACTTCGTCGTCGCTCGCGGACTGGGGTCGTCGCAGCACCGCGCGAATGCGCGCTACGAGTTCCCTCAGTCGATACGGCTTCGTGACGTAGTCGGCCGCGCCGATCTCTAGTCCCAACACGACGTCGACCTCGCTGGTGCGCGCGGTGACCATGATGACTGGGATGTGGGTCGTGTCGTGGAGCTCGCGGCAGTAGTCAATACCCGAACCGTCGGGCAACATCACGTCGAGCAGCACCAGGTCGGGCTTGGCCGTGAGCAAGAGCGCTCGCGCTTCGGCGATGTTCGTGGCCCCGACCACCACGAAGCCCTCCACGCTGAGTCCGACGTTCAAGGCGTCTTGGTAGCTCTCTTCGTCCTCGACGATGAGGATGACGTTGCGACCGGGCAGGTCGACCGCGGCGCTCACCGCGGGCCCACGACGACGACGCGAGGTGCGGCACGCACGACATCTACAAGGGGGAGGTGAGTTCGTTGACGTGCCACGGCCCCACGCTAAGGAGACCGGGTTACCGCAAGGTGAAAAGAGGGGGACCCGCAGGTGGTCAGCAGATGAAACCTTCGTCCCGACAGCGGGGTCGCCCCGCCTCAGCCAGAAAGGGTGAAGCCCTCGTAGATCCCCGCACCCTTTAAGTAACTGCCGGTCCCCAGGCACGAGCTCGCCGACGCACAGAGCAGGGAGTAGATGCCCCCGTCCACGCCAACCGTGGTGGCCCCCGCGGGCAGGATGACCTTCGCGCCGCGCTGCCAGAGACCGTCTTCTTGGTTGACGACGACCGCCTGGTAGTTGCCCGACGCGTCGATGTAGGCGCCACTGGCGCGACAACTGCCCGCGGACGGGCACGCTACCGCCACCACGCCACCGTTCTTGCCGGCTTCGCGCGCGCCCGACGGCAGCGCGAGTTCCGTCGCGTCGCCCCACACCCCGTGCGTCTCGTCGGCGAGGAAGCCCTGGTAGTCACCGGCGCTGTCGCGGTACTGACCACCGACCGCGCACTCCAGCGCGCTCGCGCAGGCGACGCCGGTGAACCCGTAGAGGAAGACGTGGGGGTTCGCGGCGGCGCCGGTGGGCATCGTGAGTTCACGTGCTCGCAGCCACGTACCGGAGTGGTTCGTCGCCACCATCGCCTCGATCGCCCCGGTCGTCGAGTTAAACGTGCCGAGCGCTGCGCACGAGGAACCCCTCACGCAGGCGACTTCGCTGAGCGACGCGCCGGCGAAGGCGCTGGCGTTCGCGGGCAGTTCGAGAGTTCGAGCCTTCGTCCACGCGCCGTGAACCTCGCTGAGCAGGAGTCCTTCGGTGACGTCGTCGGCGTCGATGAACGAGCCCACCGCGGTGCACTCGGCACTCGCGACACAGGCGATCTGGCTGACGGTGACGAAGGGGTTGAAGTTCGTCGGCGTCGTGAAGGTGATCTCTCGCGCACGGCCCCACACGTTGTGGGTCTCGCTGAGGAAGAAACCCTCGTTGCGCGAGGCGACGGGATCGTTGTCGCTGTAGGTACCGACCGCACTGCAGGTCCCCGCGGCCGGACAGTCCACCGATCGCACCAGGGCGCTCTGGCCCTTGACGAGTGCGTTCGTCGGCAGCGACACCGGTCGAGCGACGCCCCAGTGTCCGCCCACCTCGTTGGCCACGAAGGCCTCGGTGGTTCCGGCGTGGCTCTCGTAACTGCCCACCGCGGCGCAGTTCCCGAGTGCGCCGCAGGAGAGGTCGTAGATCGTGACCCCGGGATTCGCCGCCGCGTCCGCGGGGGCGGTGAGGGTTTGGGGCGCGGTCCAGGTGCCGGCGGTCTCGTTGAGTAACAGTCCTTCGACGTCGCCGTGCGCGTTCGTGTACGCGCCGCCCGCTTCACAGTTGCCCGCCGACACGCACGAGAGGGTCGGCAGGAAACCGTCGGGGATTCCCTGCGCGCCGCTCGGCAGCGTCGCCACTCTGGCCGCTCGCCACGCGGGGATACTCGCCGAGGCGGGGAGCGTGCTCGCGAGCGTCACGAGGACGGCAACCACGACGGTGGTGCGAACAGACTTCATCGGCCAGACTCCAATGTCGAGGGTGTCACAGTGTCACCTCGACGTCGCCCGTTCGCGACGAGGGTCGTCCGAGGTCGCGTGGCGCGTGTACCAGTATAAGTACGGCTCGGGACGTGACTTGGACCGCGGAACGCTCACCGGCGTCTTACGCGGGGTAGGGCGTGACGGTGAGCTGTCCGAGCACGCGAGGGACGCTGCTCGCCAGTCGCGTGTAACGGTCGTCGCGAATCCGCCACGCCCACACCGTCACCGGCTCGCTCTCCCAGTGCCCGCTCACGCAGTCCGGGGTGCAGTTGTTCCACCGCGCCTCGCCCGTGGCGTAGGCCGTCGCCTGGCCCCAATTGGTCCAGTGCAACGCCGCGAGGAGCGTGTTCGCGTCGGCGCAGGTGATCACGTACTCCTTTGGCTTCGTGGTCAGCGTGTTCGAACAGCTCGTCACGATGCTCACCCGCGAGCCGTGGGTTCCGGACTGGTCGTAGGAGAGGCGCAGGGTCACGAGTGACGCGACCGTCAAGACCGCGAGGATGGTGAAGGGTATGAGGCGACGCACTCGCCAAGTGTAAGCAGTTCGCGTCGCCGTACCCGCCGTGGGCAGGTGCTCGGGTTAGTTCCCCTTGGCGGGCACGTCCACGAGGTGGCAGGGAATCTGGGAGTTCTCGTCGATCCAGTAACTCGCGCAGATCCGGTGGTAGCCGTCGGCGACCACCAGGTCGCGACCCTTGAGGAACCTACCGCGCACGAGGAGGACTGGCGAGAGTTTCTTGCCGTTCTTGACCTTTTCGAGGTCGCCCGACACGTGGGCGTTCTCGCGCTCGAGCAGCGGAAGTCGACTCGCGCGCAAGAGGTCCTTGGCGTCGTAGATCGAGGTGGGCGCACGTTGGAGCAACGTGACCAACTTGGCCACCAGTGCCGGGTCGCAGATCAGTCCGAGGTACGTGGTCGCGGCGGGATAGTCGTGCTCGTCGGGCTCTAACTGCCAGTGTTCGCTCGGCTTGTTGGCCATCACTCCTCCTTGCGACGAGCCTACCGAGCATTGCCCGAGGGCCGTCGGGCCACGGGCACTCATTAGCCTGGACGGTATCGGAGGAGAGTCCATGCAGCGCAGTGTTCGCCGTCTCGGGCTTCGTGCGAGTGTGGTGCTCGTCACGATCTGCGCCACGACGCTGATCCCGGTCGTCCTCGCGGGTGCGACGACGCCGCCCGGTGCCCCCCAGGGCGTTCGCGCGGCAGAGGTCGCTGGCCTCGTCGAGGTGCGCTGGTCGCCACCCGCGTCCAACGGCGGGGCGAGCGTGCGGCGCTACGTCGCGACCGCCCACCCGTCGAACGTGACGTGCGTCACCACGACCACCAGTTGCGTCGTCAGTCACCTCACGCTCGGGGCGAGTTACTCCTTCACCGTCGTGGCGCAGAACGCCGCCGGCACGGGTGCACCGTCCGCGCCATCAGGTCGGTTTCGCGTACCGAGCGCCAAAGCCATCTTTCTTTCGGCGGCGACGGCTTTCAACAACCAATCCACGAGCGGACAGGAAGCAATCACCCAGGTGCTTGACGAAGATGGCTCTGCAGCACAACTTGGTAAAGCAATTTCGACGCTGCAGGTTGCTTATAGTGATCTGACCAGAACGCTCGGTGATGATAAATGGCCGGTCATTGCGAGAGCTGATATCGCAAGCTATATCACCGACTCCAAGGATGTATCAGCCGACTGGAGGGGCGCATACTCACTCGAGACGTCCGATCCAGGAGCGGTGCTGGACACGCTGCAGACCGATCTCAACAAACAAACGTTGGCCGATGCAAAGGTGAGAACTGACCTCGGCCTCCCTCAACTCATCACAGGTCCAATCGTGGCGAGCACACCGGTTACGACGATTCCGTTGGGCACCGCGTCATTAGTTCACGATTTCTCAGGAGATGCGCTTTCGGTGACGGCGACCCAGATCATTGATCCAGCGACCGCTGGCGAAGGTTCGGGCTTACCCGACGCAGGATTTCGGTTCGTGGCTGTCGTGCTTTCTCTTTCGAATCCGGGCGGACCCGGTATTGACGGCAATGCAAACTACAGCACTACTTTGGAGGGCAGCGATGGACAGACGTACACCGCGGACTTTGGTAGCGCCTCGGAGTGCACGAACTTCACATCTGGCACTGGTATTATTGACCTCCCTGATGGCAATAGCGCTACGGGGTGTGTCCTCTTCCAGCTTCCGACGACGGTTGGCGTCCAGTCGGTTGACTTCTCCCTAGCGTGGAACTACCTCGACAAGGTGATCTGGGAGAATTAGGTCCCGGCATCAGGGACCGAGATGGTCGCTCCCACGTTGAAAGGTCGCTTCCCACGCCAGACGCGCCGAGGAGGGGTTCCGTGGCGGGTACGGTTTTAACACGTCGTGGCGTTGCGCCGCGGCACACCAACTGAGTTTCGGGGTACGGGGCATGCGTCAAATAGCGAAGTACGCGCCAGTGGCGCTCATCGTCGTGGCGACGGTCGCCGCGGCGGTGTTTTCGGCGCACTCGTCAGGTTCGTCGGCGAGTGCCGCGTCGGCCACCACCACGACCGCACCACAGACGACGGGCTTCTACCTCGACATGGGCGCGTCGTCGTCCCTGGGCTTCCAGCCAACGGGCATCCTCAACCACAACGGACACCGCACCAACACCGGCTACGCCAACGATCTGCTCTTCCTCGAAAGCCTTCACGGCGTCTCGCTCGCGCTCCACCAGGTGGGCTGTCCGGGTGACCTGGTACAGACGTTGCTGAACACCAAGGCGAACGACCACTGCTACAGCGCCCCCCAGACGCAACTCACCAAGTCGGTTCAGTTTCTTCAGGCGAACCAGAGCGAGACGGGTGTCGTCACGATCGACCTCGGGTTCAACAATGTGCGACTCTGCCTCACCCCCGATGTGCCCAACGAGTCGTGCGTCGCTGCGGGCATCGCCGCGGTCAAGGTGGATCTGCCAAAGATCTTGGCGCAGTTAAAAGCTGCCGCCGGTCCGCAGGTCCACTTCGTCGGTCTCCTCTACAGTGACCCGTTCCTCGCGCACTACTTCAACGGAACGGCGGGCCCCGATGAGGCGACGGAGTCACTCGACGCCATCACCCAACTCAATACGGTGCTCCTGGCCGCCTACACCGCCGCCGGTGTCGCCTCGGCGAACGTGCCCGGGATCGTCGATCTCGACAACACGTCACTGGTGACGGTGCCCAACGTCGGCACGATTCCGACGAACGTCGAGGAGACGTGTGAGCTGACGTGGATGTGTTACTCCACACCCTTTGGCCCCGACGACCACCCCAACGACGCGGGCTACTCGCTCATCGCCCAGGCCATCTTCGCGGCACTCCCGAAGCTCTAACGCGGCGCCCCCTGGCGCGACGTCACTCGGCGCGGAAGCCGACCGCGCTCAAAAGGCGGCGTAGATCGAGGACCTCGTCGACGCCGAGGTCCTTCTCCTTGGGCCGCTCGATGGTCTCGGTGACGTCGCCCAAGGTGACGCCGAACTTGCCGTCGTGTTTCTCCTCGACCGTGGCGACGGCGTTGAGCAGCGAGAGCACGTCGTTCCACTCGATGTTGTGGTTCACCGGGTGTTGAAAGATCTTCTCCAACGTGGTGCGGTGGTGGTTGTTGAGATGGACGGGCTCACTGCTTGCGGTCATCGTCACTCCAGTCGTCAACTGCAGACTAACCACGGGGGTGCGGACCTCACCCCGGGTGCGCGACGGCTAATCGAGGCCCGACACGGCGTAGGAGCCGCCGATGAAACGAAGGGTCGCGCTCTCCTCGGCGTCGATCGACGCGACCTCGTCGGCGAAGGCCTGCGCGTTATCGACTGGTTCGTAGCCAATCGCCCTCGCCTCATCGAGGGACACCGCCGCGCAGTCATTCGCCGATACGCCCCACACCACGCGGTAGCCCGGGCTCGCGACGCTGAGTGCGGCCTCGAAGAGGCGAGTGCAGTCTCCGGGGGAGAGCCAACTCCATAGGGCCCGCCGGGAGTCGGGGCGCTCACGATAGGAACCGATGCGCAGGCAGATCACGTCGAGCCCGTAGCGGTCGTGGTAGAGACTGCAGAGGCCCTCGCTGGCCACCTTGGACACGCCGTAGAAACCGTCGGGTCGAGGAAAAAGATTGTCCGGTGCCGGAACGGTGGTGTCGAGCGGGACAAATCCCACGGCGTGGTTGCTGCTCGCGTAGATGACGCGCGAGACCCCGGCGCGCCGCGCCGCCTCGAGCACTACGTGGGTGCCGTCGATGTTGACGTCGAGGTACTCGTCCCAGGTGTAGCCCTCAGTCGAGAGTCCCCCGAGATGGATCACCGCGCGAGCGTCCGCGCACGTCGCCGCCATCAACTCTGGGTCGAGGAAGGAGCCGACGATCAACTCGGCGTCCTCGTCGACCTCGAGAGGAGTTTGGCTCATGAGGTCGAGGAGCCGCAAGTGGCGGCCGGGTCGACGAAGCGAGTGGCGAAGTCGGGTGCCGATGACGCCGTCGGCACCGGTGATCACAACTATCTCGTCGCTGCCCACTACGACTCCCTCAGCACTCGGCACATCGCACACTCTGTTTAGTTCGCCGGCTCGCGGCGGAGCGTTGAGTTGCTCTCAAAAGTGTGCAACGCGATCGCGAGACGCTGTGCGCCAGCAACGCCCCGCGCGTCGAGCAGTCCCAGATGGTAGAGGTGTAGTTCGCTCAAGCCCCAATCGGTCAGCTGACGAACTCGCGCGTCAATCGTCGCGTCGGTCCACTCGCGATCGAGTCGAAGGTACCCACCGACGGCTCGCTCGTCGCCGGCCATCGCGACCAGAGCGCGCACCTCGGCTTCGGCGAGGTCATCGTCCCAGCAGTTCGCCACGACGCTCGAGACGCCACGCAGTGACCCGGCGTCGCCCGCAGCCGGAAATGAACCGGTCGCCCACCGTCGCGAGGAGGTGTGCAGCGTCACGGGCGCGCCACTTCTGAGTGCTCGTACGGCGTCGAGGAGCTCATCGCGCAACTCGGTGCTCAAGGACGCGCGATAGGCGGCAACCTCCTCGGCGCCCTCGCCGAGTGTCGCCTCAGGAGAGGACGCGCCGGTGCCCAGTCCCTGGCGAATCCGGCGCGCGAGGTCCTCGACGTCGAGGCCGCGCGACCCGAGCGCGTCGCGGCACGCGCGACAGAAGCAGATGGAAAGCAACGCGTCGTCGGTCGAGCTCACGCGCGCGAACTCGAGCTTGTCGTGGACGCCACCGTGGTCGAGACCCATCGGACCGCACGCCTCGAGCACGACGCCGCGACACTCGGTCGTCAGCAGCGTCTCTTCAACGAGGGTGCGACAGTACGCACGCACTTCGTCCCAGCGAGGACAGAGGGCGTAGGGGTAGGGCTCGTCGAAGGCGTTACGCACGACGAGGTCGGAGTACTCCGCCGCCGCGTCGTCGAGGTGGGTGAGGACGATCCACGCGTCGACCGCACAGCCTTCGGCCGCGAGTCGACCCTGCGCCTCGAGGAAAGGGCGCTCGCCCTCGAGCCAGCGCGGCGCGCGCGGCACCAGTCGGCGTCCGCGCCAGACGTCCCCACGGATCGGGATGTAGGCGGCGGAGTAGGGAACGTCGGTGACCCGACGGGTGGGGTGCAGCGGTCGGGGCACCCGCGCCGCGTGGTACGTGGCGGCGAGGGCCACCACGTCGAGGCCCACCTCCGCGGTGCGCGGCGCGGCCGCGTCATCGTCGAGGTAGTCCCAGGGGTAGGCGTAGCCGGTGACGCTCACCATCGCGGAAGGCCTCCGTCGTAGCTGGGGTCGATCGAGCGCATGTAGCGGGTGTCGTTGCGGTCGGTGATCCCGCAGGCGAGGTAGCGCTCGTGGAGTCGCGCCAGTGCGTCACGGTCGAGCTCTACGCCGAGCCCCGGCGAGGTCGGGACGTCGATGGCCCCGTCTCTAAACGTGAGGACGCCGTCTTCGATGACGTCCTCGTCCTTCCAGGGCCAGTGAGTGTCGAGCGCGTAGGTCAGGTTCGGTACCGACGCCGCGACGTGGGTCATCGCCGCCAGGCTGATCCCAAGGTGCGAGTTGGAGTGCATCGAGAGGCCCAGGTCGAAGGTGTCACAGATCGCCGCCAGGGCGCTGACCTTTCGAAGCCCGCCCCAGTAGTGGTGGTCGGAGAGGATGACTGACACGCTGCCGAGGGCGACCGCCGGGGCGACGTCCTCAAAGCCGACGACGCACATGTTCGTCGCCAGCGGCGTCGGGGTCTCGCGGGCGACCGCGGCCATGCCGGTGAGCCCGGGGGTCGGGTCCTCTAGATACTCGAGCACGCCCTCCANNCATCTCCTCCTCGGGTGCGAAGACGCCGCCCTTGAGTTTGAGGGCACCGAAGCCGAACGTCTCGACCATCCAGCGGGCCTGGTCGACGATGCCCGAGGGATCAAGCGCCGCGCCGAAGCGGTCGGACGCCCCGCCCGGGTGTGAGGCCCACTTATAGAAGAGGTAGGCGGAAAACGGCACGCTCTCGCGGACGGCGCCGCCGAGCAGGTCCGACACCGGTCGAGCGAGGAGTTTGCCCTGGACGTCGAGTGCGGCCACCTCGAAGGCCGCGAAGGTGCGTAGCACCGTGCCGACGGAGCTGATCTGCCCGGTCAAGCCGTGACCGTCTGCACCGACGGCCCCACCGAGGGTGGCGGCGGTCACATCCAGCATGCGACTCGTCGAAAACACGTCGACGCCAATAAGGGCGGCGGCGACGGCGTGCAGCCGGGCCAGGTGGGCCGCGTCGCCGTAGGACTCGCCCAAGCCGATGACGCCATCGGTGGTCTCCACCTCGATGATCGAGCGCAGGGCGAAGGGCTCGTGCACCCCCACGGCGTTGAGCAGCGGTGGATCAGCGAAGGCGACGGGCGTGATGAAGACCTTGGTGATGCGCGTTGGGCTCATGGACTCAGGTCGCTGGCGAAGGGACGGGCAGTTTGCGACCCCCCACCCGTGGTGGAAGACTAACGCATGGCAT
>PLER01000045.1:23346-38042 GCA_003136495.1 Acidimicrobiaceae bacterium | reverse complement strand
GAGCACGGTTCGCGCAGCGAGGAGGCGTTGATCGGACAACTCCTCGCGGGTGCCGCTCACGAGGTGCCCGTGTTCGTCCGCGTCGAATCGGCCGAGCGCATTCGCGTGGGCCACGTGCTCGACCTTGGCGCCTGCGGAGTGATGTTTCCGCGTTTGGACTCGCCCGAAGAGGTTCGGGCGGCGGTTTCGCACCTCTGGTATCCGCCCGAAGGCGACCGGGGTGTGGCGACCTATAACCGGGCGCGTTCCTTCGGCGGGGACACCCGCGACAGCGCGGGGGTGAACGCCGACGTCATCGGCGTCGTGCAGATCGAGTCCGCCGCCGCGGTCGAACACGTCGCGAGTATCGCCGCCATTCCAGGCGTCGACGCCCTCTTCGTGGGTCCCTCGGACCTTTCGGCGTCCCTCGGCGTGCCGGGGCAGCTNNGCGGGGATCTTGACCGGCGACCCTGACGCCGTCGCGGCGCTCAATGAACGCGGCTTCTCCTTCGTCGCGGTCGCCTCGGACTCCGCGCTCTTGCGCCGGGCGGCGCTGGACGCGACGTCGCGGACTGATTTTGGAGAGCGGTGACGGCCCGTGACGTGGGACTCGCCACGCCGGTGCTCGATGGGGCGACTACACCCGGGCGGTGACGCGGCGGTACGCCAGTGCGGTGATTCGTCCTAGGACGACGGTCCACACCGCGATGACGATCCAGGCCTCGGTGGGCCAATCGCTTCCACCCAGGGCGGTCTTGCCCGCTTGGACGATCCAGTAGGAGGGCAGCAACTTGACGACGGTCAAGAGCGTCCCGGTCGTGGCCAGCGGACCGAAGGCGCCGCCGAGCAGGGAGAGTAGCGACGTGACGCCGCCCAGCGCGGGACCCAGCGAGTCGACGGTCACGAGGTGTCCGAGCATGATGCCCATCGTCGCGATCGGCAGGAGCCCCACGAGGATGAGGCCCAACATGGTGAGCCACTGGGTCGCGTCGAGTCGCACGCCGAGGGACGTGCCCGCGAGGGCCAGGACGACGATGCTGAAGAGGGCCATGAGGTAGCCGGTCAACACCTTCGCGAAGAAATAGGTGCGGGTCTTAAGCGGCGTGACGCGCATCTGGCGAGTCCAGCCGACTTGGCGCTCCGCGGCGATGCGCCCGCCGCTCGAGACCACGGCGTTCATGGAGCCAAAGGCCATCATGCCCGTCATGAAGTAGAGCGGGAAGCTAATCCCGTCGGTCACCGCGCTCCGGTGCTGACCCGCGATCGCGTAAAACAAGATCAGCGGAAAGATCAACGAAAAGATCAGAAAGCGCCGATTTCTGATCGTGCGGAGCACCTCGTAGCGGACGTAGGTGAACTGCTTCATCGAGCACTCCCCGGGCTCACGTCGCCGGGGTCCTCACCCGTGAGGTTCAAGAACGCTTCTTCGAGGCCCGCGCCGCGCACCTCAACGTCGCGCGCCGCGAGAAAGCGACCGAGCAGGGAGCGCAGGGCGAGGTCCGAGGAGGCTGAGTCGAGACAGGTGAGGGTGAACGCGTCGCCGCGCTGTTCGGCGGTGGCGACGCCGGGCAGCGCCGAGACGTCGGCGAGCGCGACGTCCGGGAGCGTGACNNGCGACGATCCGGCCGCGAGCCATCAAAATGATGCGGTCCGCGTACGCGTCGGCTTCTTCGAGGTAGTGGGTCGCGAAGACGATGGTCTTGCCGCGGGCCGCGACCGCCCGCATCGAGTGCCAGAAGTCCCGACGCCCCTCGACGTCGAGGGCGGCGGTCGGTTCATCGAGCACCAGTAACTCGGGGTCCGCCACCAACGCGATCGCGACGCGAACCCGCTGCGTCTGGCCGCCGGACAATTTAGTTGTTGGGCGATCGGCGAAATCGCGGGTTCCCGTGAGTTCTAAGACGTCCTCGACCTTCAGCGGGTGGGGGTAGAGCGAGGCCACCATGGTCACGAGTTCTCGCACGCTGAGGTAGTCGAGCAGCGAACCCGTCTGCAGCATCCCGCCCACGAGACCGGCGTCGACGGCGTCGGTGGGCGAGGACCCAAACAAGGTCACGGTGCCCGAATCTGGACGGGTCAGTCCGAGCATCATGTCGATCGTCGTCGACTTGCCCGCGCCGTTTGGACCGAGCAGGGCGAGGGTCTCGCCGGGCGCGATGGTGACGTCGATGGCGCGAACGGCCTGCACGTCACCGTAGGACTTGGTCAACGCGCGAAGTTCGATGCCGCGAGGTCGCTCAGTTGCGGTTGCCACGTCCAAACCATAGAAGGGCCACACCGCCGCGACCGCGTATTCGGTCATCCATGCGGTGGAGCCGTGGCTCGGCACCCCTCGACGTCGCAAGATCGACCCGGACGCGCCAGATGCGTGGGGCCAGGTGCGCAAAGGGTGATTCCGAGCGGACGTGACGTCCCCTCCCTGCCAGGAGAGTGAACGGGGAAGCAGGTCGTTATGCGCCNNCGACTCTTGACGCCGTGGACTGCGTCAATGCGCTCCGCCGTGACGGCAAACGCCGTCACCACCGGTGCATCATCCGTGACGGTCTGCGCCGTCTCGCTCAAGGTTTCCGTTTGTTGTGCGGTCCGTGCGCTGAGTTTGGTGGTGGGCGTTGAAGATGGCCTATCACTAAGCGGCAGATGCGGGTGCGTCGTTTACGGAGCAACCCAGCGAAATTCGGAGGGCGTCAGTAGGAGGGCACATGGTTCAGCTTCATCGAACACGCAGGCTCCTACCAACGAACTCCCCACCACCACACGACGAGGAGCGACGGCGGGGCCGCGGCACCTCGAAGGAACTCCTCGAAGAGTTGACGTTGGAGCGCGCTCGACTGAGCGCCACTCGCGACGCCTTGATGGACCCCCACGTGATGTTCAAGGCGGTACGCAACGCCAGCGGGGTGGTGGTCGACTTCGTCTTCGCCGACGCCAACGATGCGGCGATTGCTTATAACAACTCCTCGCGCGAAGAAATGATCGGGGCTCGTCTCCTTGATCTGCTGCCCGGGCACCTCGGTTCCGGGGTGTTCGAGACCTACGTCCATACCGTCGAGACCGACGAGCCCCTGGTCCTCGACGATTTCACGTACTTCAACGAGATCTTGGGCGCCGAGCGCCACTGCGACGTTCGTGCCGTCAAGGTCGGCGACGGGTTGAGTTATACCTGGCGCGACGTCACCGACCGGGTTGAACTGAGCCAAAAGTTCCGGCTACTGGCGGAGAACTCCTCCGACGTCATCTTCGAGACCGATCTCATCGGCGGTATTCGTTGGGTCTCACCCTCGTCACTGGACGTCCTCGGTTGGCCTCCGAGTGAGTTGATCGGCACCAAGACGGTGGATCTGATCAACGAAGAGGACTATTCGAGGCTGTACGACTGGCGACGGGCGGTGCACGCGGGTGAGCCGGTCGAGGACGCGAATCTCCGGGTGAAGACGGCCGGAGGCGACCTTCGTTGGGTGGCGATACGAATCCAGCCCGCTCGCAACTCTGCCGGAGCCGTCACCGGAGCGGTGGTCGGACTGCGGGACTGTCAAAGCGAAGTGGTGGCGCGCCGCGCCGCCCGGACGTTGTCGGCCGGCAGTCAAGTCCTGGTACGGGCGGAGAATGAGAATGACTTACTCCTCCACATGTGCCAGGCGGCCGTCGACGAGGGGGGTTACCTCCTCGCCTGGTACGCCCGTCGGGTGCCGGACCAGGCGCACAGCGTGGAAAAAGTCGCCATGAGCTCGAATCACCACAACTACGTGGACTCCATCGAGGTCGAGTGGAGTGCGGGACCCTTGGGACGGGGTCCCGTCGGGACGGCGATGCGCACGGGCGTGACGGTCGTAATCGGTGACCTCGCGCTCGATGAGACGTTCGCCCCATGGCGAGCTACTTCGTCCTCGCACGGGTTTCGTTCCTGCATTGCCCTGCCCGTCGAGGTGAATGGCACCATTGATGGCACGCTGCAGGTCTACGCCGCCGAGGCGAACGCCTTCGACGAGCACGTCGTCGGCGTCTTAGAGGACCTCGCCAGCGAGTTGGGCTACGGCCTCAAGCGCCTCAGGGACTACGGGCGACTCACCCAGTCCCTGCGGGACCAGACCCTCCTCGCCAAGGCGATCGACCAAGCCAGCGAGTCGATCGTGATCACCGATCCAGAGTCGGCGATTCTTTACGCGAACCCCTCCTCCGTGCGCACCAGCGGCTACGACCTCGCCGAGGTCATCGGCCAAACGCCCACCCTCTTTCGCAGCGAGCTCCACGACCGCGCATTCTTCCAGGCCATGTGGGACCACCTCCTCGCGGGGCACGCCTGGCACGGGACGCTGATCAACCGACGCAAGAACGGCGAGCTTTACGAGGAGGACACCACGATCTCCCCGGTCCACGACGCCGACGGCGAGTTGTTCGCCTACGTCGCCGTGAAGCGCGACCTGACCCTCGAGCGTCGCCTCGAGACGAACCGGACTCGCGAGCAGCGCGACCGCCTCGACATCCTCGACATCATGCAGGAGGTCCGCCGGGCGCCGTCGCTCCAGTCCACGGCGGAGGCCTTCTGCCGCGCCGCGACGAACCTTGACTCGATCGACGGGGCGCTCATGGTCCTCGTCCAGAGCGACGGGACGTTGCTCACCATTGGCGCCGGCGGGGACCGTTTCGCCGACGCTCGAAGCGGGTCGACCCTCGGCGTCGTCAATCCCGAACANNGCCAACGTGCCGATCCGGTGGGAGGGTCAGCTCATCGGGATCTTGGCCCTCGCGTCGAAGGACGTCGACGGTCCGAGTTGGATGACGTCGCGACTCGCCGTCTTCGAAGAGTTGGGCTCGTACGCGGGGGCGCTGTTCGGGGCCGACGCAGAGGTGTTCTCGAAGCGCGAGTCACTGCGATCACGGATCCTCGCGATCATGTGTGGCCGACTCTTCCATCCCGTCTTCCAACCTTTCGTCGAACTCGAAACCGGTCGCGTCGTCGGCTACGAAGCGCTGACGCGTTTCGACGACCTCGAGAGTCCCGAGTTGAGGTTCATGCAAGCCCACAGCGTCGGGCTCGGCAGCGAGTTGGAGTCGCTCTGCGCGCAGAGCGCCCTCGAAGCGGCCGCCGAGTTGCCGGCCGACCTCTGGCTCAGTCTCAACTTCTCGCCCTCGGCGGTGATCGACGGACAAGCCGCTCACGTGGTCGCGGCGACGTCGAGACAGCTCGTGATCGAGATCACCGAACACGCGCAGATAAAAAACTACGCGGCGATTCGTCGGGCTCTTGACGACATCGATCACTGCCAGGTCGCGGTTGACGACGCCGGTGCCGGGTATACGAGCCTGAGCCACATCCTGGAGTTGCAGCCCGACTTCGTGAAACTCGATATCTCGCTCGTTCGCGACATCGATACCAACCCCGCCCGCCAAGCCATGATCGCCGGGATGTGTCACTTCGCCGCTCAGAGTGGCACGACCTTGATCGCCGAAGGTATCGAGACCGAGGCCGAGTCGGCGATGCTGCGCGAGCTCGGGGTGCCCTTGGGCGAAGGCGGGATGCTCGGACAGGGGTACTTCTATGGACGTCCCGCGGCCCTCGGCTAATCCCGTGCGGGGTGTCGGCGGGCTCCCGTCACGAGGCGACGTGACCAGGATGGCGGCGCGGTTGGGGACTCGAGAAATCGTCGAGTGAGGGGTGCATCGATGACGGCGCGAGCCGTCACTGATGGTGTTGCGGGGGCGAAGTACGAAGTGGTGCGGAAAGAAGTTCGCGTAACTCTGAAGGAGAGTTTTGTGTCGATGGACGTCAAATGTGTCGCCAAAGTGGCGTCAGGGTCAAGATACATTGCATTTTTTTCCCAACACCTTGTCAAATCTCTCGCAACAAATGACCAGAACTGAGGAATCATCAAAGTAACCTTCGAAGAAGGATTTAGCCTGGATTACTGCAGAAGTCGTGATGACGACTTACGAAGACGAGTCGGGACCGTCGAGATGAGGGTTAATAATTATCGGTCAATTGATCGCGAGAGTGATCAGTTGTTGACGAAGTGGGAAAATAATGACCATTCTTTTACAAAGCCCAGAACTATATTCAAAACGTTTAGTTTGTGTCGGAATTCGGTGAGGTGACTGTGGCGCTCAAGAGGAAGACGGAAAAAATTCCTCGCCCCGGTCGAGGTGAGAAGGACGACGTCGAGACGCCGACCCCCGGCCCAACCCAGTTGAGCGGGGCTCCGGGCATGTCGGCCGAACGCCCAAGCGGCTCCACCATGGTCGACGCCGCGCGACCTTCCGGCGCGCCGGCCCCCTCTGCGACGAACGTGGCGGGACCCTACAAGGGTCGACTCGGTGACCTCCTCTTGGAGAAGGGTCTGATCACCTCGGCTCAACTCGACCAGGCTCTGGCCGAGCAACAAGAACACGGTGGCAAGCTCGGCGAGCTTCTCGTCAACATGGGTGCGCTCGACGCCCAGGTTCTCGCCGACGCACTCGCCGCGTACTTCGGTCTCGTCGTGGTGAACCTCCGACGCGACAACGTCGACCCGGCGGTGATCACGATGGTGCCCGAAGAGATGGCGCGCCAGCAACTCGCCATCCCGGTGCGACTCGAGGCTGACGGACTCTACGTCGCGGTCGCCGAGCCCAGCGACGAACTTCGAGCGATGCTGGCCACCGCGACGAAGCAAAAGGTCAACCTGATGATCGCGCCGACGAGTGACATCGTCTGGGCGCTCGACACGAACTACCGCGCTATCGGCAGCGTCGGAAAGTTGGTCCAGGCGTTCGAGTCGGTCGAGAGCGCACGGAAGAAAGCCTCGGGCACCTCGCCACAAGAGGCCGAGGTCATCGGCGATAGCGCACCGGTCGTGCAAGTCGTCGACCGCATCCTCACCCAAGCGATGCGCGACCGTGCGTCCGACGTCCACATCGAACCTTCCGAGGAGTTCGTGCGAGTGCGATTCCGCATCGACGGCGCGCTCAAGGAGATCCTCCAACTGCCAATCGCCATCGGTCCGGGTCTGGTGAGCCGCATCAAGATCATGGCGAACATGAACATCGTCGAGCGACGTCGGCCACAGGACGGCCAGCTCACCATCAACATCGACGGACAGGAAGTCGACGTTCGCGTCGCAACCGTCTCGACGATCATGGGCGAGAACTGCGTCATGCGAATCCTCGACAAGACGCGTTCGGTCTTCAAGCTGGGCGACCTCGGTATGCCCAAGGACACGCACAAGACGTACTCGAAGCTCGTGCGCTCGCCCTTCGGGATGGTGCTCTGTGCGGGACCCACCGGCAGTGGCAAGACCACGACGCTCTACGCCACTCTCTCGGAGGTCTCCAACCCCACGCTCAACGTCATGACCATCGAGGACCCGGTCGAGTACGTCTTCCCGAGCATCAACCAGATCCAGACCAACGAGCAGGCTGGCCTCAACTTTGCAACGGGACTGAAGTCCATCCTCCGCCAAGACCCTGACGTCATCCTGGTGGGTGAGATCCGTGACGTGGAGACGACCCGCGTGGCCGTCCAGTCGGCGCTCACGGGTCACTTCGTCATCTCCTCCATGCACGCCACCGACTCGGTGTCGGCCCTCCACCGTTTCCTCGACATGGGCATTGAGTCGTTCCTCGTGGCGTCCTCGGTACTGGGCATCGTCGGCCAGCGGCTCCTTCGCCGGATCTGCCCGTCGTGCAAGACGACCTACACGCTGACCGACGACGAGCGGGAGTTCTACGAAGAAAGCGGCGGACCGGCCAAGACGACCTTCTACTACGGCTCCGGGTGCAACTTCTGCAGCGACACGGGCTACAAGGACCGCATCGGGGTCTACGAGTTGCTCGTGATGACGCCCGAGATCAAGCGTCTGATCGTCGGCTGGGCAACCCAGGAGGAGTTACACAACATGGCCAGGAAGCAAGGGATGCGAACGCTGCGCCAAGAGGCCATCAGCCTCGTGGTCCAGGACATCACCACCGTCGCCGAAGTGATTAGGAGCGTGTACGCACTATGAGCCCACTCACCCTCAGGAAAGAAAAAGATGGTACGGACGAGCCCAAGGTCAAGAAGGAGAAGGTCGTCGTCCCCAAGGGCAAGAAGAATAAGAACGACCACTCCCTCCAGGCCTACAAGTACTCGGCCCTGGACATCAACGGCAAGAAGGTCAGCGGCACGGAAATGGCCGCCTCCAGTGGCGCCGCTCACGTTGCCCTGCTGGAACGCGGCCTCCAGCCCCTCGAGGTCGGGGTCAAAACCAGCGTCCTCAAGTTCGAGATCACCAAGAAGAAGGTGCCGCGCCCGGACGTCATGAACTTCACGCGCCAGCTAGCCGTGTTCATGAAGGCGGGAATTCCCATCATGGAGGCCCTTGAGGTCATCGTCGAAGAGACCCAGAACAAGTTGTTGCGCAACATCATTCGCGAGGTCGTCGACAGCCTGCGCGCCGGTGACACGTTCGCCACCGCCGCCGCCCAGCACCCCGAGGCGTTTCCCAACTTCTACGTGGGGATTCTGGAGTCCGCGGAACTGACGGGCAACCTGGACCAGGTACTCAACCAGTTGGCGGACTACATCGAGCGCGACACCAAGGCCCGTAGCAAGATCACCGCGGCCCTTATCTATCCGGCCGTCGTGGCCTGCATGTCGGTGGTGACCGTGCTGGTGTTGGTCGTCTTCGTGCTGCCGCGATTCACGGTGTTCTTTAAGTCCCTCCACGCCAAGTTGCCCCTCGTGACGGTCATGATGATCGACTCGTCGGGCTTCATCCTGCACTGGTGGTACGCGGAGGTGGCGCTGGTCATCGTGCTCGTCACCGGCTTCATTTCGATGCGTCGCTCGCCCAAGGGTCACGCGATGATGGACGCCTGGATGCTCAAGCTGCCCGTCGTCGGGGATCTCACCCAGACGGCGATCCTGGAACGCACCTGCCGAATCCTTTCCTCGATGCTGAAGGCCGGCGTGGACCTGCCCCGGTCCATGGCCGTTACCGCGGACTCGGCGAACAACGCCGTCTACCACGACGCGCTCGAGGCGGTTCGTGAGGCGATGATGGAGGGCCAAGGCCTCGCGGGTCCGATCGCGCGAAGCGGCCTCTTTCCCGGCGCGGCGCGACAGATGTTCCGCGTGGGTGAGGAGACCGGCACACTCGATCAGCAACTCGACGTCGCCGCCGAGTACTACAACCGCGAACTCGAGACGAAGTTGGACCGGGCGACGGCGCTGTTCGAGCCCGCGATCATCATTTTCATGGGCGTCATCGTCGGCTTCGTGGCCGTCGCGCTGATCTCGGCGATGTACGGCATCTACAACCAGGTAAAGGTTGGATGAGAGCTTCACGACGTCGAGGGGCTCACCCCAGTCCGTCACGTCGTGGCACCGCTTCGCCCGTCGCGAGGATGATTGCTCGACGCCACGGTGGCTCTGACGAGGGGTTTACTCTCATCGAGTTGCTGATTGTCTGCGTGGTCACGCCCCTTATCGTGGGCGGCCTCGCCATAGGACTCCTTTCCGTCTTCACCCTTCAGTCGAGCGTCTCCAATCGCCTGGGCGACACGGGCGACTCCCAGGTGGTGGCGGCGAACTTTCAGACCGATGTTCAAAGTGCCGTCGGCATCACTACGGCCCCAACTCTGACCTCGGGATGTGGGCCCACCGCCCTCGACACGTTGGTCGGGTTCTATTGGGGACCGCAAACGATCACCGTCAACGGCACCAGCGAGACGGTCTACGAGGACTACGTCTCCTACGATGACGTTCAAAACGGTTCCACGTACAACCTGGTTCGATATTCGTGCACTGGCGTCAACACCCCAAACGAATCGACCTCAAGTACGATTATCTCCTACAACGTGCTGGCGCCCTGTCCCGTCGGCGTTACGACGAACTGCCAGGCGCCCCCCTCGATCTATCCCTGCAGTCTCAGCGACGCGAAGAGCCCCTGCGTACTTGCGGCGCAGAACTACACGACCACCTCCAACATCTCGAGAGTTGAGTTCTCCCTCGCCGAGCCCAACAGCACGGAGGCCGGTGGGGGGTACCAATACGCTTTGGCCGGTGTGCCGGCCGACTACTCCGCAAAAGAGGCCGACGGTGGCGCGCCGATAGCCCCAGCGTCGACGACAGGCTGTTACTTCGCGACGCCCGGGACGGGTGAGTACGCCTCCACGATGTGTTTGGTCGACTTCTCTTCCTTGACGGGCAACAACTTGCTCGCGGCCGAGCAGAGTTGTCTCGAGATGTCGGTCGGCCTCCCCGGTGGCTCGACGCTCTACTTCTGCCTCGGAATCACCGGTTCGGCCGTCGCGCCCTCGGCGCTCCCAACCTGGCAGAACGGATTCCTGGGTAATTCGTGTGCCGGTGCGTCGAGTGGCTGTTCGAACGGAACGCCGTTCTATACCGGTATCTCGGGTCAACCCGCGCTCTATCAGACCAGTGGCGGCACCACCTACATCAACTTCACGAACATCGCGGTCGAAAACCAGCAGGGTCTCCTCGCCACTGGGTGGGAGGCGATCAGCGCGGACGCCGAGTCGACCGACGCCGGTGAGTCGATCTCGTGGACCACGCCGTCGAACAGCTATCCGCTCACCATCTTGAACAACGACGAGTCCTACGACTCGTCGAGCGACCCCGTCGGCAACGCGTGCAGTACCGCGAACGTCCCCGCCGACTACGGGATGGGGCTGACGGAGAACAGCACTGACACGAACGTCACCTGTGCGGTTCCCACGGGCGTGAACATTGGTCTCAAGACCGGCACCGCGATGGTGTGGGCACCCCAACCAACATCACTCTCCATCAAGATGGTCGGCAGCGGTCTTGAAGCAATCGTGTTTGGGTTGCTCCTCTCATGAGGCGTTCCCCAACGCCGACGGTCCCGGTCACTTCGAGGACAACGGCGCCGCGTCGTCGTGGAGGTCGTTCGGAGTCTGGCGACACCCTCGTTGAAGTTCTGCTCGCGCTCGTCGTGTTGGGTATGGCCTCGGTGGCACTCCTCATTGCCTTCGGGACCTCAATCTCGGCGTCCGCCGAGCATCGCAACATCGCGGAGTACAACACCATCCTCGCCACCGCCTCCCAAGAGGCGATTGCGGCCATCGACGCGCAGGCGTCGCTCTTCGTGGACGCTTGCACCACACCGATCTCGGCGTACCCCGATCAGTCCGGATTTCCACTTCCACAGCCCTACACGGGCCAGTTCAACGTCACCTACGTCGCCGCCACCACGGCAAATCAGTCTGCCGGCATCCTGCCAGTCCAGTGGTGGAACGGCTCGTCATACTCGGCGGCGCCGGTCGCGGACTACGCCACCGGCGCGTTTCCCACGCCCCCTTGTGAGGACAACCAGCCCCAACTGATCACGATTGGCTTCACCGTGGGCGGGACGCAGTACACGAATAGCTTCGTCGCGGAGTATCCGGTCACCCAGAAGAACAGTTTCAGCGGTGACGCGACCTCTCGGCAACTCGTCTTCACCAACGCCACGACGGTGGGTGGGGGCAGCGGCGGCACGGCGGTTTCCTACGCGGGCATTCCGCTCAATGTCCAACCCGTCATTGACGTGAACGACGTGAATGGTGTGCCCGTCACGACCGACCTGTCACCCGTCACGATGGTCCTTACAGACATGAACGGCAGCGTCGGCACCTTGTCGGGCTGTCAGGGAAACGAGGTGTTGGGTGTCGTCACCTTCACCGGATGCAGTGTGAGCGCCGGTGGTACGTACGAACTGACCGCCACCATAAACGGCACACTGAATTCGGTGACGAGTTCGGCCTTCACCGTCAATAGTTCCACGTACACCCTTCAGTTCACGTCGGGTGGACAACCGGCGGGCGGCGTGTCGGGCTCGGCGTTCACGACCTCGCCACAGGTGGGGGTCTACGTCACCAGTTCTCTCTCCACCACGCCCATGCTCAATACCGGTTGGGGCGGAACGGTCACCTTCACGTTCTCTGGAGGAGTGCTGACGAACTGCACGAGCTCGGCGCCTTACACGTCGACGGCCACGACCGTCACGCTGAATGTGCAGAATGGTTTGGCGACGTTACCGTCGGGGTGCGACTTCGAAGGTGGCTACTTCTTTAACCCCAATTCGAGTCCACAGATCACGGCCACCCAGTACACGATCACCGCCACCGCAAATCCGAACGTCTCCACCAACGCGGCGGTGCCAGCGCTGAGTTCGGCCTTCTCCGTCACGAGCTTTGGCCCGGCCGCCAAGCTGGCCTTCTCCACCGAACCGACGGGAGCGGAGAGCGGAACGGGAACGACCGGCGGTACGGCAACCGGAACCTTCGCCGGTGCGCCCGCTGTCGAAGTCGAAGACGCGTTCGGCAACCAGGTCACGTCGGCGACCCAAGCGACGTTCCCCGTGACGTTGACAATGTCCAAGGGTTCGACGTCGGAAACGTTGAACTGTAATACCCCGAACGTGGCCAATGGGATCTATACGTTCTCGGGCTGTGCCGGTAACGCCTACAACACGGGACTGACGCTCAAGGCAACCAGTACCGGCACCGTCAGCCCGATTACTACCCTTACGCCTGCGACGAGTACCGCCTTCAACATCACGGGTGTGACGACGCAAATTCTGTTCAATCCAGCGATTGTGCCGCCTGCCACGACGCCTTCCGGGCAGCCCGTCGCGGAGGACTCGGGATCAAACTTCGCCGTTCAACCAACGCTTTTGTACGAGGACGCGGCCAACAACGTCGTAACGGCGGAGACCGCGCCGGTAACTCTGACAACATCCGGCGGAGTGCTGTCGTCCTGCACCAACTTGGTTCCAGTGCTGGGTTACGTCAACGTCGCGAACTGCACGTTCGCAGGTGTCGTTGGCACGAACTACACCATGACGGCGACCGCCACCGTCGCGCCCACCGGCACAATTAGCGTCGTCAGCACGCCGTTTTCGCCGGCGGGACCGGGCGTGGCTAGCCAACTGATCTTCCAAAGTTCGCCCGTCGCCGCCGCATCAACGTATCAATTCGCCATACAACCGGTGCTCATCGTCGAAGACTCCCAGGGCAANNACGTCGGCCGCGGGCCTCATCAACGTCGCGAACTGCACCTTCGCGGGCGTCGTGGGCACGCAGTACACCATGACGGCGAGTTCCGTCTCTCCCATACTCTCCTCGTCGGCCAGTAGTTCCTTTAGCCCCACGGGCCCAGGTCCCGTGACCCAGATCATCTTGAGTGGTTGTCCGAGCGCGATCACCACGACCAAGACGTGCGTGGAGACGGCGACCCTGGAGGACTCCTACGCCAACGTAGAAACCGGCGACAACTCGAGTGCCGTGACGTTCGCCCAAGTGAGCGGCAGCGGAACGGTGACCGGGCTTGGCACACACACTGACGCCGCGGGCATCGCTAACGACACCTTGACCGCGGCAAACCCGGGGTCGGTGACGATTGACGCCGCGGCGGATTCACTGACGTCTTCCACCTTCACCACCACGGTCAATGCATTGCCCGCCGTGACAACCACGTCACTTGCCGCGGCCACCGACACCCAGACGGGCTACGCCCAGACACTGACGTCAAGCGGTGGCACGTCGCCACAGACCTGGTCGATCTCCGCCGGAACGTTGCCGAGCGGCCTCTCGCTCAACGCCGCGACGGGCGTCATCAGCGGCACCGTCGGGTCTACAGCCACGACCCAGACCTTCACGGTCAAGATCACCGATGCCGACAACTTCTCGGCCACGCAGTCCCTTACCCTCACCGTCAATGCCGTGCCCAACATCACGACGACTACGGCCGCCACCGCCACCGACACCCAGACGAGTTACTCGCAGCCCGTCGCCATTACCGGCGGGACGGCTCCATTCGCGTGGTCGATCTCCTCTGGCTCGCTACCAACCGGTCTTTCGATTAACCCATCTACTGGCACAATCAGCGGCTCGGTCGGCGCCTCGGCGACCACCCAGACCTTCACGGTGCTCGTCACCGACGCGAACGGCGTGAGCGACACGCAGTCCCTCACCATCAACGTCAACGCGGCACCCAATATCACGACAACGTCGCTCCCCGCGGCGACCAAGACCGGCGCCTACTCACAGACCTTGACCGAGACCGGTGGCACTGCACCTCTTAGCAACTGGAGCGTTTCGCAGGGTTCGCTCCCGACCGGCCTGACGCTGAACGGGACAACGGGCGTGATCAGTGGCACGGTGAGCTCCTCGGCGTCGACCCAGACCTTCACCGTCTCGATCACGGACGCCAACGGGGTCAATGACACCCAGTCGCTCACGATCACCGTGAACGCCGCACCCACCATCTCGACGACATCGCTCGCGACCGCGACCGACACCGAGACGGGCTACAGCCAGACGCTCGCCACGACGGGCGGCACGACGCCATTCACCTGGTCGTTGTCGGCCGGTTCGCTGCCCTCAGGGCTAACGTTGGATCCGGCGCTCGGGATCATCAGCGGTACGGTCGGTTCTTCTGCGACGACCCAGACCTTCACGGTGCAACTCACGGACGCCAACAACGTCACCACGACGAAGTCGCTCACCATCACCGTCAACGCCGTACCGAACATCACGACCACGACGGCCGCCACCGCCACGGATACCCAGACGGGTTACTCACAGACCCTCGCCGAGACCGGCGGCACGACGCCACTGACCTGGTCGGTGGTGTCGGGCACGCTGCCGTCCGGCCTCTCGATCAGCTCGACGACGGGCACGATCAGTGGCACCGTCGGTGCCTCGGCGGCCACGCAAACCTTCACCGTCCAAGTCGCCGA
>PLER01000045.1:13951-23329 GCA_003136495.1 Acidimicrobiaceae bacterium | reverse complement strand
GGGACGACGGGCGTCATCAGTGGCACGGTGAACACCGCCGCGGTCTCCGAGACCTTCACCGTCAAGATCACTGACGCCAACAACGTCAGCGCGACTAAATCGCTGACCATCACCGTGAACGCCGCGCCCAGTGTCACCACCGCCTCGCTCGCCACCGCGACCGACACCCAGACGACGTACTCCCAGACGCTGGCGGCCACGGGCGGTACGACGCCCTACGCGTGGACCGTGACCACTGGTTCGTTGCCGTCGGGCCTCGTGCTCAACGCCTCAACAGGTGTCATCAACGGCACCGTCGGTGCCTCGGCGACGACGCAGACCTTCACCGTGACCGTGACCGACGCCGATGGAGTGACGGCGACGAAGTCGCTGACCATCACCGTGAACGCGGCGCCGAGTGTCACGACGACGTCGCTCGCGACCGCTACCAACACCGAGACCGGCTACTCCCAGACCCTCGCCGCCACCGGTGGCACGGCACCGCTGGGGACCTGGTCGGTCTCGAGCGGTGTCTTGCCCACCGGCCTCACCTTGAACGCCACATCTGGCGTGATCAGCGGCACCGTCGGTGCCGGCGCCGTGACCGAGACGTTCACGGTCAAGATCTCTGACGCCAACAGTGTTGCGGCCACCAAGTCGCTGACGATCACCGTCAATGCGGCACCGGTCGTCACCACGGCGTCGCTGCCGGGCGCGACGCTCAACGGCACGTACTCCCAGACCCTGGCCGCTTCTGGTGGCACGACACCGAAGACCTGGGCCGTGACGACCGGTTCGTTGCCGGCGGGTCTCAACCTGGTCTCGTCGACCGGCGTCATCAGTGGCACCGTCGGCGCCTCCGCGACGACCCAGACCTTCACGGTCACGGTCACCGACGCCAACGCGGTCACTGCGATCAAGTCGCTGACCATCACGATCAACGCCGCCCCGAGTGTGACCACCACCACGCTCGCCACCGCCACCGATAACCAGACCACGTACTCGCAGACCCTCGTGGGCTCGGGTGGCACCACCCCCTACGCGTGGACCGTCACGACCGGCGCACTGCCCTCCGGCCTGGTCTTGGGGAGCGCTACGGGCATCATCAACGGCACCGTCGGGGCATCCGCGACGACTCAGACCTTCACCGTGACGCTGACCGACGCCGATGGCGTGACGGCGACGAAGTCGCTGACCATCACCGTGAACGCCGCGCCGGTCGTCACGACGTCGTCTCTCGCGGCCGCGACGCAGAATGAGACGGGCTACTCCCAGACCCTGACCGAAAGCGGCGGCACCGCGCCCATCACCTGGTCGATCTCAACCGGTTCACTCCCGACGGGTCTTACCCTGACCGCCTCGACGGGCGCGATCTCGGGCACCGTCGGGGCCTCGGCGACGAGCCAGACCTTCACGGTGAAGGCGACGGACGCCAACTCCGTCGCGGCGACCCAGTCGCTGACGATCACCGTTGCGGTCGCGCCCAGTGTGAGCACGACGACGCTCGCGACCGCCACCCAGAACCAGACGACGTACTCTCAGACACTGACGTCGACCGGGGGCACTGCGCCCATCACCTGGTCGATCTCAAGTGGTTCACTTCCGACGGGTCTCGTCCTCAACGCCTCTACCGGTGTCATCAACGGCACCGTCGGTGCCTCGGCGACTACCCAAACCTTCACGGTCAAGGCGACCGATGCAAACAGTATCTCCGGTACGAAGTCCTTGACCATCACGGTCAACGTGGCGCCAACCGTCACGACGACAACCCTGCCGGCGGCGACGCAGACCGGCGCGTACTCCCAGACCCTGGCGCACTCCGGCGGAACAACGCCATTTGGATCCTGGTCTCTCTCCACGGGATCACTGCCGACGGGTCTCACGCTCACGGCAGCGACGGGCGTCATCAGTGGCACCGTCGGAGCCTCGGCGACCACTCAGACCTTCACGGTCTCCATCACCGACGCCAACGGCGTCACGGCGACCCAGTCGATCACGCTCACCGTGAACACCCCGCCGACGGTCACCACGACGACACTGGCGTCCGCTACCGATACCCAGACCGGCTACGCCCAGACCCTCGCGGCGACCAACGGCACGACGCCGTACTCGACGTGGTCGGTCTCAACCGGTTCACTCCCGACTGGTCTCACTCTCAACGCGCTGTCGGGTGTCATCAGTGGCACGGTCGGAGCCTCGGCGACCACTCAGACCTTTACCGTCAAGGTCCTCGACGCCAACAGCGTCGCGGGGACCCAGTCGCTCACCATCACCGTGGCGGCGGCTCCCGTCGTGACCACGACGTCTCCTCTCGCCACCGCCACCGATACCCAGACCACGTACTCTCAGACGCTCGCCGCCTCCGGAGGCACGACGCCACTCACCTGGGCCGTGACCACGGGTAGCTTGCCCACCGGGCTGACGCTCACGAGCTCTACGGGCGTGATCAGCGGCACGCTCGGGGCCAGCGCCGCGACCGCGACCTTCACGGTTACGGTGACCGACAACCACGCCGTGACCGCGACGAAGTCGCTGACCATCACGGTCAATGCCGCGCCGGCGGTCACGACGGCGTCTCTCCCGAGCGGCGTCCACGGCACCGCCTACACGACGTCGACCCTGGCCGCCTCTGGCGGCACCGCGCCCCTCACCTGGACACTGTCGTCGGGTTCACTCCCGCTGGGTCTCAGCCTCTCGACGGCGGGGGTCATCAGCGGAACGCTGAACGCGTCGGCGACCACGCAGACCTTCACCGTCAAAGTCACTGACAGCAATGGCGTTGCCGCGACGAAGTCCTTCACGATCACGGTCACGTGATGACGTTGCTCGAAATGTCACGGCGAGGGCGCAGAGACCGCAAAAATGAAGGAGTGCCGCGTCACGTCCTTCGAGGACGCTCCTCACTGGCCGAGCCGGGAGGTTCGGGCCAGAAGAGCCGGCGCAACTCAGAGTCTGGGGCTGTGCTAATCCTGGCGCTCGTCTACATCATCGCGATCAGCCTGACCGTCGGAGCCCTGGCGCGTTGGGCGACGGACGACCTTGACAACACCAACAACTTCAGTGTCACGGGTCAACTCCACACGGCGATGACCAGTGCGATGACGACGGCGATTGAGAGTATCCGCTACACGCCCTGGCCGAGCGGTACCGGAACGACCGGTGAGTACCTGCTGCCCACCAAGGGCGTGGCGACGGGCTGGGGCTGGTGTTTCCAGCCGACCTCTGGAACGGTGTCGTCCATCACGCTGACCACGTATACCAAGAGCGTCCCCACCGTCTACACGATCGACATCTACTGCAACACTGTGGAGCACAACCTTGAGAAGGAGACGCGGGTGGTCACCTTCGCCGCGTGTCCCAGCACCACGACCGCGGCGGCCTGTGAGGCGAATCCTCTGCTCAGCGCGGTGGCCGAATTTGACGACTATCCCTCTGGCGGTTCGCAAGGACTACAGACTCAGTGCAACGTGGTGCCCGTCCCCTGCGGCGAAGGTCAACTACTCAAGAACTGGATCTGGCTCTAAATCCCAACCGCTCAAGATGAACGGCCCGAGTGAGCCTCGTCGAGGGGTATGAGCTCGTCAAAAGGGCAGTACGCCAACCCTCCTGGAAACGAAGAGCCCACTTCGAGGTTTTGACGAATCTTTGAGTCGAAGTCAAAGCGTGACGTGCGGGAGCGACGCAGCGTCTCTCGCATCCTCCGTTCGCCAGACGGTTCGTACACCACCGGCGAGGATCGACGTCGAGTTGGCGTGACCTACGTAGAGGGGCGTGACGACTGGCGACGCGGCCCTCGCGCCCTTCGGGGGGAAATTGCGGATTTGTTGTCGATTTCTTCGTGCCCGTTGAGTGACCGTGCGGTGCCCGAATTTGGATAAGTACTGATCAAGGACCATATTTTCATCCAGAAGCGCACTGGAAACCTTGGGTGAAAATAGCGCAAATGTAGTTACACCATAGTCATTTATTGCAACTCAGTCTCGTATAATTTGTGCAATTAACCAGAACAGGGCAGTTCCGAGTGTCGGCGCTCCGTGGACGAAAGGGCAANNATTTTCGCATTGGGCGGGATCACGGGTAAGAGTGCGGCGGCCTCCTGCCAAGCGGACGGTGCAACCGTCTCAACGGCGCTGGCGGCCTTTAACGCACAGAACCCGACGGTTTTGGCCAGCGTGCCGGGTACCGGCGCAAACGGTGGTTCGGCGCCGTTGATGACAGCGGCAACGGCGGAAGGCATCCTGTCCGGAACCTCCTACGGTGGTCCGTACGTTCAGTCCTGGCCGAGCAACCTGCCTCACTACGCCTACACCCTGGTGTGGATCTTGCAGAACGGGCCCGTCTCGAGTTCCAACCAAGGGGTGTGGAGCGAAACGCTGGAAGTTTCGACCGGTAACACCTTGAGTGGTACCACCTACACCGCGACGGGCGCGGCGGGCAACCTCATCGCTGCAGGTTCGCCGACAGCTGACGTCGTTGGTACGGCTGGTTCAGCGCCGTACCTCGTCTACTCAGGCCCCGGTACCTGCACAGGCGTCGCTTGATGTAACTGCCTTACAGTTTGAGCGAAGTGCCCGGCATTCGTGCCGGGCACTTCGGTCTTAGGCAATGAGACCCGATGCACCAGGAATTAAGTGCGAAGTGTGTTCCCCACGAGGTCTCCTTCATCACCCCGTTCGACGGGTAATCGTGTCAGAATCGCTCCCAGTGGGCAAGGGAGCAGCACATGTTCGGTAACTGTCAGGCGCTGAAACGACGAAATAGTGAGGATCAAGGCGGCTTTACGTTGTTCGAGATCCTCATCGTCATCGTGGTGCTCGGCATTCTCGCCGCAGTGGTGATCTATGCTCTCGGCGGAATTGGCAGCAAGAGTGCCGTGGCCGCGTGCGAAGCCGACGGCTCCACTATTTCATCGGCGCTCTCGGACTTCAACAATCAAAATCCCACGCTGTTTCAGAACGTGCCGGGTAGCCTCACCAGCGGCGTCGCCACCACACCGACCACTTACAGCTCCGCGACGGCGCAGGCGCTCTTGTCATCGAATAGCCTGGGCGGCCCTTGGGTGCAGTCGTGGCCGAACAACTACCCGCACTACGCCTTCGGACTCGCTTGGGTGGATCAAGTCGCGAACACGTCGGTCCCTGGAAACTGGACCTTGACGTTGCAAGTGGCGACGGGCAACAAACAGTCCGGATCGGCGCCGAACTTCACGTACGCCGCGGCCGGCGCCGCCGGCAACCTAGTGCCGCTCGGCACAAGTCCCGGCGTCAACTTCCCGGGCTCTAACTACGCGCCATGGATCACCTACTCGGGTCCAGGCGCCTGCACGGGCGTGAGTTGATACGGAAGTGTTGATTTTTAATCAAATAGGAGCGATATTTTCTAAATCGCTTTGCTACCCTGGCCCTATCGACAGGAAGTGACCACGTGAGCGACTACAAATCTTCGGGAATCGAACCGTGGCTCGACAAGCTGTGGGAGGCGGGCGGCAGCGACCTCCTTCTTTCGGGCGGTTCGGCACCACGGATTCGCGTCGACGGGGCGCTTCGGCCCCTCGAGGGCGCCCCTATTCTGACGGGTCCTCAGATCGACGAGATCGCGCAGCCGCTGCTCACCCCCGGGCAGCTCGAGATCTTCAAGGACCAGTTGGACGTCGACTTCGCGTTCTCCTATATGGACCGAGCTCGAATCCGAGGGAGCATCTTCACCCAGCGGGGACAGACCGCGCTCGCCCTGCGTATTATCCCGGCGCGCATCCCGACCTTCGAGGACCTCGGGCTTCCCGCCGCCGCCACCTGGGTCTCCGAACAGCCTCGCGGCTTCGTCCTGGTCACCGGCCCCACCGGTTCGGGTAAGTCGACCACGCTGGCCGCGATCATCAACAAGATCAACGAGACGCGAGCGGCACACATCTTGACGATTGAAGACCCGGTCGAGTATGTCCACAACCACAAGACCTCCGCCGTCTCCCAGCGCGAGGTCGGGCTCGATAGCCCCTCGTTCGATCGAGCCTTGCGCTCCGCCTTGCGTGAAGACCCCGACGTCCTGCTCATCGGCGAGATGCGCGACATCGACTCGATTCAGATCGCCCTCACCATGGCCGAGACGGGCCACCTGGTCTTCGCGACGCTCCACACGAACGACGCACCCCAGGCGATTGACCGCATCATTGACGTCTTCCCCGCGTGGCGCCAGGAGCAGACCCGGGTCCAGCTGGCGTCGTCGCTCAGTGCCATCATCGCCCAGCGTCTCGTGCCGCGCATCGGCGGCGGCATGGTCGCTGCCTACGAAGTGCTTATCGCCACCAACCCGGTACGCAACCTCATCCGGGAGGGTCGTTCGAACCAGTTGGCCAACGTGATGTTCACCAACACCAAGGAAATGATGCAGACCCTCGAGAGCAGCCTGGCGGTGCTCATCGCGGACGACATCGTGACCTATGAGGACGCCATGAGTGTCTGTGCCCACCCGAAGGAGTTGGTCCGTACACTCGAACAGATGGAAATTACTCGATCTAGGGTGTAATTCGACATATGAGTCCACGTAGGGGTCCTGAGCTTCCCTATTCAGTCGTAGCGGGCGTGGTGCCCACGCGCGGTCGGTGGTTGGCGGCCAGCGCGAAGGTACAAGGTTCGACCTTCGCACCAGAGCCCCCGAAGGTCTACGACACGATCCTCGAAGTCTTCGACGAGCGGCCGTCCTTCGAGGCGATCGTCATCGCCGCGCCCGTCGGCTATCGCGACACCCCAGAGACGGGTCCGAGAATCTGCGACCTGGAGGCCCGACGCTTACTGGGCGCCCGCGGAAAGGTGTTGCACAACGCCCCACTGCGTACCTCGATCCTCCAGGGCATCCCCGCGCCCGACGACGACGTGGACGCGGTCACCGCGACACTGTTGCCGAGTTACCAAGAGGTCGCGAAGGAGATGTCCTCCTATCGACAGCGCACGGTCTACGAGGGCAACGCCGAACTGAGCTTTTACTTCTTGAACGGCAACGTACCACTCGGTACGTCGAAGAAGATTGGCGTCGGCCGCGACGAGCGACGCGACATCTTAGAGAAGCGCATTCCCGGCATCGACAAGATCCTCAATTCGCCCTTGGAAGACGAACTCGAGGGCATACGGATCGAGAAGTTCTACGACGCGTCCGCGTTGCTCGCGACCGCTCGCAGAGTCTTCACGAAGTCGGCCAAGCGAATCCCGACCGACGGCGAGTGGGACAGCGACGGACTGCGCATGGAGATCGTCTACTAAGAGCGTCAGTGGTACTGCTGGAAGTGGACCACTATTTCCGGCCCGGTGAACACCGCGACGGCGACCCCGAGTGCTAAGAACACCCCGTAGGGCACGGGTTGCTTGCGGTCCATTCGCTTGGTGGCAATCAGCACCAGACCGACGATGGCGCCGATTAGATTGCCGGCGAAGAACCCGAGCACTACGTAGCGCCACCCGAGCCAGCCCAGGCCCAGTCCGAGCAACGGCGCGAGTCGCACGTCGCCGAAACCGAGGGCGCGCGGGCTCGCGAGGTTGAGGAGAAAAAAGGTCACGAACCAACCCGCCGCGCAGATCACCGCGACCAGGAACTTGCCCCACGAGTCATACACCGCCGCGGCGATAACCAGGAAGACCGCCACGAGCACGAGCGTCGGGTAGATCACCTTCTTCGGGAGAATGAGGTGTTCAAGGTCAATGCACGCGAGGGCGAGAAGACCCGACAGTAAAGCCAGAAACGCCGGGAGGTCCCAGTTGTAGCCGAGACGAGCGGCGAGACCCGCGAAGAGGGCGCCGCCGGCGAGTTCGACGACGAGGTAGCGCGGGGAGATCGGCGCGCCGCAGTCACGGCAGCGGCCACGAAGGATGAGCCAGGAGAGCACCGGGACGTTGTCACGCTCGCGGATCGGGTGTTCACAGACCGGGCACTTGGATCTCGGCGACACGATGGACTCGTGGTGGGGCACGCGGTAGATCACGACGTTGAGGAACGAGCCAACGGCGAGACCGAAGAGGGCGCAGACAACGATTAATAGGGCTAACACGTGGGCGCACCTCATGGTCATCGACGAACCGGTCGAAGCTTTTTCTCTACGCTACGTCAGGCGCCCTCTCAACACGACACTTTCACGCGCGAGGAGCGTAGGTGGGCACTCGAAATCTGGGAGCCTTAGAAGTTGTAGTGAATCACGATGCCTCGTCCGCGAAGGACCTTGAGCGTCCCTCAAAAGCGTAAGTGTGCAAATTATGATTTAACCAAGTCGACGGATCTTTTGGTCCGATGTCACTTCAAATTCGTCGCGTCGAGAGGGTCGCTTGTGGGAAACGTCGTGGGTCGTCGCTACAGATACGGGGCGAGTTTCGTCGACGAGGCGTCCGGCGTTCGTTTCGAAGGTCACCACCCGCTCGAACGGCCCGATCTGTGGCAGATTTACCTGAACGGCGCCGAAGGCGTGTACCGCAGTTACGGCTTCGAAGAGACGTTTCGGCGTCGCGACTTCGAAGACGGCGCGAGGGTGCCCCTCTTCTTTCTGGGCTTTGCCCCGAATGGCGAAGCGGTGGCCGGGGTTCGCTTTCACGGGCCGCTCGAGGGTAGCCACCAGGCTATTTTGATTGAAGAGATGGCTGCATCTCCCGAGATCGCCGAGATCGCGGCGCTCATCGACAGCGAGGTACGACTCGGGGCCCTGGAGAGCAAAGGTGCGTGGTCCAAAGGCGAAGCGGTCACCGGACAGCGCCTCGCGACGGCGATGTCGAGGTGCTTCGTCCACGCCATGAACTGGCTGGGGTCGGAGTTCGCCATCGCGGCGGTGTCCGACCGGTTGCTGCCGGTGGGTGACGTCACGGGGGCGAAGATGGTGGGTACGCACTCGGTGCCCTTTCCGGACGAGCGCTACCGCACCGTCGCGGTGTGCTTTCATCGCAACAGCGCGTACGAACTCTCCACCCCGGAGAATCAGCGAGCCCTTCGCCTCGAGGCCGAACAACTCGCCCGGGGACCCCTCAGCGTGGGGGCCGGCGTCGTCGAGGACGACTCCCCGTCCATGCACGCGCGACGTCCCCTGGTCCTTGACGTGACCGAGCGTTCGCAGCGAGAGGTGCTCCGGGTGTTGCGCGAAGATCCGTCCCTCCAAATTGTGGACCGCTTCGAAGAGCAGCGTCACCAGCTGAGCCAAATCGTGCCGAGCCCGCCGAAGACGATTCTCGACGAGGGTCAGCGCTGGGTCTACTACCCGTGGCGCCGCGCGGTGGTGCGACTACTTGGACCGCGCGCGTTCTCGCAGTTGCGCTTGGACCGTAACCACAACAAACTGACCCGCGACGAGCAGGCGAAGCTGCGCACCCTGAGCGTCGGGGTAGTGGGTGTGAGTGCGGGCCACTCGATCGCCCACGTGCTCGCGATGGAGGG
>PLER01000045.1:4218-13897 GCA_003136495.1 Acidimicrobiaceae bacterium | reverse complement strand
TTCCTCGACGGCCTCGACCTGGTGATCGAAGAGTGCGACTCACTCGACGTCAAGTTCCTCGTCCGCGAAGCCGCGCGTGCGCGCGGCATCCCGGTAGTGATGGAGACGAGCGACCGTGGAGTGCTCGACGTCGAGCGCTACGACCTCGAACCCGATCGCCCGATGTTCCACGGACTGCTCGGTGACATGGACTCGTCAAAACTCGCCGGGTTGACGGTGGCGCAGAAGAGTCCCTTCGTACTGCGACTCCTCGGGGCGAGCGAGGTCTCCGCGCGCGGCGCGGCGTCGTTCTTCGAGTTGGGACAGACCGTCACCGGTTGGCCGCAACTGGCGAGCGAGGTCACCCTCGGTGCCGTCACGGCCGCCGCCGCCGTGCGCCGATTCGGACTCGGCGGGGACCTGCCGTCGGGCCGCGTCCGATTCGACGTCGAGGAGATCCTCTCGAGCTTGGGACCGGTCGACGTGTCCAACGAAGCCGAGACCCAGTTGCGACTGCCGCCTCCCGAGGACCCGCCGAGTGAGAGTACTGATCCGATTGAGCTCATCGTGGACGCCGCACGTCGAGCGCCGTCGGGCGGCAACGTGCAGCCCTGGCGCTTCGAGGCCGAGGGCGAAGAGATCCGCTTCTACGTCGAGCCCGAACGAAGCACCTCGATGGACGTGCGCCTGCGGGGCAGCTACGTCGCGATCGGCGCCGCGCTCTTTAACGCTCGAGTCGCGGCCGCCCACTTGAAGCGGCTCGGACCCGTCAAAATCTTCCCCGAGGGAGAACGCTCTCGTCACGTCGCGACCCTCAACCTCGGCCATCAGATAGACGCGGGGATCGCGCGAATGCACGAGTCGGTCAACTCTCGCGCCGTAAATCGACGGGCGGGTCGACCCTCGCCCATTGACGAGGCGACGATCGCCACCTTGAGTCGTGGTGTCGAACGCGAAGGTGCCCGACTGCGCATGGCGACCGGTCGCGACACCATCGAGGAGTGCTCACGGCTGCTCGCCGAGTCCGATCGGCTGCGCTTCCTCATCCCGAAGGTGCACGGGGAGATGCTCGGCGAGCTGCGATGGCCCGGGCGGGACTCGCTCGAAGAGGGCTTGGACGTGCGCACCCTCGAGATGGACCCCGGGAGCCTCGGGGCACTGGAGCTGATCAAGCGACGAGACGTTATGGACCACCTGGCCGAATGGCGTGGCGGCCAGACGCTAGGTCTGCGCACCCAGGCAATGGTCAGTTCTTCGTCCGCGCTGGCGGTCATCACCGTGCCGCGTCCCGATCCGTCCTGGTACGTCCGCGGCGGCTCCGCCATTGAGCGGTTCTGGCTCAGCGCGGAGCTCCACGGCCTCGCCATCCAACCGGTGTCCCCGCTCTTCCTCTACGCGACCGACGAGGCGGATCTCGTCGATCTCGGTGGCGAACGCCACTTGGACGAGATGTTCCAACTGTCCAAGCGCTTCAACGACGTGTGGGACTTGAGTGATGGTGAGACGATGACGATGGTAATGCGGGTTATTCACGCGCCGCCGCCGTCGGTCCACAGCATCCGTCGACCTCTCAGTCACGTGCTCATCAGGGACCTCGACTCCGCGGGGGAACTTGCGCCCTCGAACAACCACCACCACTGAGGGAACGACGTCTCGCGCGTTACGCCCGCCTGATTTTGATATTTCGTTGAGATTTTCGCCCTTTCGCATCTGAAACGACGCTGCTACGCTTGTAAATCAGGCCTATTTATTGGTGAAGGCGGTTAGCCCGTGGGAGATCTCACGTACTCAGACCCTCTTAAAGTGGGCGACGAGGCTCGACTCGTTGTCGAGACGCTCCACCACGTCACGCCCCGCGCCGAAATCGTCGCGGTCATCACCAACTCCGACCGGCCCATTCCTGGCTTCAACATCGACCCGATCGTCGGCGAGAACGCTGGCCACGAATTTGAACTGATCAGGGAGCGGATCCAAAACCAGCTCGGGGGCAGTGAGCCCCTGGGGTCCTTTACCTGGACCATTTCACGCACCGAGTGGGGCGTCCTCGTCGAACCCATCGAGCTCCTCGACGGTCAGATCGTCGGCGCGCTACTCGTCGCGCGCCACGGCCGGGTCTGGTCCCAGCGCGAGATCTCCATTGTCCGGGCCTTCAGCGGCCTCTTCGGCAAGGTCGCCTCCCAGACGACCCGCGAAGGTGTGCTCCTGCATCAGCGCCGACTCGATGAGTTGGTGAGCCAAGTCGCTGAGCGCCTGATGTCGGCGACCGCCGCCACGCGACGAGAGGTGCTCTCCTGGACCACGCGGGTGCTGGCGGAGTTCCTGGATTCCGACGTCGCGTTCCTACGACGCAACGACCACGTCCGCGGGCTCAGCATCCTCGAGGCCGAGTGGCCTATCCGCACCGACTTCGTCGGACCCGACCCGCTCGGTGAAGTGCGATTCGACGCCGACCCTATTTTCATGGCGACGAAGGACCTGCGCGAGCCGTACCTGCCGGGCATGGAAGAAGCGACCGAGGAGTACCTCGCGCGCTTAGAGGCCGGCGCCGGCTCGACGCTGTTAGCCGGGGCCGCGGTGCCGTTGTTGCTGGGCGACTCCACCTGGGGAGTGCTCGGGTTCATCCACTTCGAACTTAGGTCGTGGAAGCGCGCCGAGATCAACGCCCTCCAAGCCGTCGCCTCGATGCTCGTACAGCTCCAAGCGCGTATTGACGCCGAAGAGCGCACCGCCTACATCGCCCTTCACGACGACCTGACCGACCTGCCGAATCGTCGCGCGTTGCTCCGCGAGTTGAAGATCCGCCGGGCCGCTCATCGCGACACGGCCGTCCTCATCATCGACCTCGACCGCTTCAAGGTGATGAACGACTTCTTAGGTCACGCCAACGGCGACCGGTTGTTGATCACCATCGCCGATCGCATCCGCACCAGTATCCGCGTGAACGACTACTGCGCGCGCCTAGGTGGCGACGAGTTCGTCGTCNNCTCCTCGAACTCGTGGCCGCACCGGTCGACCTCGGCGGTCAGTTGGTGAGCCACACCGCCAGTATCGGTATCGCCATCGCGGACTCGGTCTCCTCGATGACCGACTCGGACATCCTCGCGGCGGCCGACGGCGCCATGTACGTCGCCAAGGCCCGGGGCCGCAACAAGGCGGTGCTGCTCGATGAGGAGATGCGCGCCGCGCTCGACGACCGCTCGCGCATGGAACTCATGTTGCGCGAGGCGCTCGAGAAGGACGAACTTCGACTTCACTTCCAGCCCGAGGTCGACCTGCGCACCGGAAGGTTGCTCTCGGTCGAAGCGCTCGTGCGCTGGCAGCACCCTGACCGCGGTCTCATGGCCGCGGCGGACTTCATCACCGTCGCCGAAGAGACCGGCTTGGTGCTCACCATCGGTCGTTGGGTCTTCGCCGAGGCCTGTCGCCAGCTCTCGGCGTGGATGAAGGAGTACCCCGAGCTGCCGCTGGTCGTTCGCGTCAACATGTCACCGGCGGAGTTCGCCGCAACGGATCTGGTGGAGTTTGTGGAGAACTGCTTGCTGGTCAACCACATCCCCGGGGACCGTCTCTGCATCGAGATCACTGAGTACGCGGTGATCGACGAGCCGGAGAAGACTGCCGCCATCTTGCGGGGCTTCCGCGAGATCGGCGTCGAGGTCGCGATTGACGACTTCGGGACGGGATTCGCCTCGATGACCGAACTCAAGCACCTCCCGGTCGACCTCTTGAAGCTCGACATGAGCTTCGTCACCGGCATCACCACCGACGCCTACGACCGAGCCATCGTCGAATCGATCATCCGCTTGGGCGACGTCCTCAACCTCGGGGTCACGGCCGAAGGCATTGAGCAGAGCGACGTCGTGGAGGAGCTCTTGACCTTAGGTTGTCACCGCGGTCAGGGGTACCTGATCTCGCGCCCGGTCGGACCCGAGGAACTCGTACCCCTCCTCAGTGCCGGTCGCGTGCCGCTCTCGCTGCTTCGTCCGGCGGAGTTGACCCTCGGACTTGCGAGTACGACATTTTGACCCCGGCCTTAGAAGGGGTGCCCGATGGCACCGAGGGTCCCGGGCAGCAGTACGAGCCGTGGCTCTTTCAAACGATGCTCGACGAGCTCGCGGTCTCCGAGTTAGGGATCGGCTTCATCTACTCGGTCCTCGACCTCCTCGTCGAGCGCTACGCCTTAAAGGACGCGGTCGTCGTGTTGACGCACGAGTCCTTCGGCACCCAGATGTTCCGCGCCGGCGGGGCGGCGATGAGCCTGGACCTCGCGGTCAGTCTCGGCTCCGCACCGGGGGTCTACTGCGAACCCGATGTCGTGCCGACCGGCGAGCGCGACGCGATGCGCACCGCGTGCCAACTGGCGCTCTCCCTGCAGCTGGCGCGATTCAGCGCGGCGCACGATGCACTGACCAATATCGCCAATCGCCGCACCTTCGACGCGGCGCTCCANNATCAACGACACGCTCGGTCACTCCTTCGGCGACGATCTGCTGCGTCAGTTCGGTCTGGCCCTGCGCCGCTCGGTGCGCAGCGGCGACCTGGCGGCGCGCATCGGGGGCGACGAGTTCGGCGTGATCCTCTCCAACGCCGACGGCAACGAATCGGCGGGCTTCACCGACCGCCTGCGCAGTCACCTGGGCACCGCGCGCGAACTCGTGAACTTCACGATCGGCACGGCGTCCTCGCCGCGCGACTCCACCGATCCGGCGGAACTCTTTCGGATCGCCGACGCGCGCCTGTACGAGAAGAAGGGGTTTAATCACCGATGATGTCACCGACCGAAGAAGACTTCGAGCTCGAGCTCCGCTCGCTCTCTGGGGTGTTGAACGTGGAGATTCGTCACCGCGAGAACGGTGACGTGGACGCGGTGACCCTCATCGTCCACGACCAGGACCCCGGCGCCATCCGCGTCATGGCGACACAAATCGTCAATCTCTACTACACCGACGCGACGGTCGTCGTCGAGGACGCATCCAAGGTCGTCTCGCCTCGGGTGCCCCAGACGGTGCGCGTCGCGCTGGTGCGCGCCGACTTCTCGATCGAGAGCGGGTGCTGTGACGTGGAGCTCAGTTACAACGGACGGGTCGGCATCGGCAAAGCCGGGAGCGGCCAACTCTTCGGCGGGGCCGAGGCGACCGTGGCGGCCCTGCGCGACCTCGGGTTCTCCATTCCCTTCTACCTCTTGACGGTCATCAGCGTCGCGACGGTGCGCGGCTGGCCGGTGATCGTCACCTTCCGTCCGTTCTCCGAGGGGACCGATCTGTTCGGCATCGCCCAGTCCGAGAACGACGTCACCTCGTCATCAATGGCGACCCTGGACGCACTCAATCGCTTCTTGTCGAGGTCACAGGGCCAGTAGCGCTCACTCGCCGCGTTCGTTTCACCAACGGGCCCAGCGCCAGGGCGAGCGCGCCCGCGACGAGTACCACCTGCCACACGACCACCGCGTGAAACGACGCGTTAGTGTCAAAGACGTTGAGTGTGACCACGGTCACGGCCGCTAGCCACAGCACGAGCGAAACGCGCAGTCGCCCTCGCAGGACGTCGCCGATGAGTAGCGTCGCAGCGACCGCCATGAAGTAGTACCCGAGGACGTTCACTTCGAAGACCAGTCGCAGGCAGAGGCACACCGTCACGAGCGAGAGCAGCGTTCCCGCCTCCAGCGCTCGATCACCCAATCGCTCCTGCGCCCACCACGCGACCACCAGCGCCGCGGCGAGAGGGAGGAACCGCGCGAGCACGAAGAGGAGTGGCGCGCGCAGTCCCGTCTCGTCGAAGAGGGAGAAGGAGTAGAGCTGCCCACCGGTGCCTAAGACAATGGACTTGATCGCCCGCCCGTCACTGAAGGCGATGACTGGGAGCGCGACCAGCACTACGGCGGCGATGAGGCTGGCGAGGAACTCGCTACGACGACTCCTCGGCGCCAGGACCACCAACGGCGCGAGGACCAAGAGACTGTACTGTTGGGTTACGAGCGCCAGGCCGATCAGCGCTCCCGCGAGCGCCCATCGACCCCTCACCACACAAGCCAGCGCACCCAAGGACAGCCCCAGCGCCAGGAGGTCCTGGGGGTGGAAGTACTCCACCAGGCACATCGACACTGTTGGGGTCAGCGCCAGGAGGATGAGCGCCGTGGGCTCCCACCGCGTGCGTCCCCGGCCGCTCGAGCGAAGCAGCGCGACGCTCCCCGCGGCGAGCGCGAGCCAGCCGACGTAGCCCGCGCGCAAGGTGGCGGTCCAGGCGTGGGAACGCTGCGCCCACTGGTCCATCGCCGCGTACGCGGTGGCGCAGTGAGGGCCGAGCGACGCGTTCGACGGGAACGTGACGCCGTGGCCGATGCGAAAGATGGCGGACGCGGCACCGGAGATGAGCGGATAGATCGGCGCTGCCAGGTTGCGGCTGATACTGCCCGGTGGGTACCCGCAGGCGAAGTGGCCGTGGGCGAGCGCCCAGCCAATGAACACCGACACGCGGGCGTCGCCCTCGGTGCTGATCCCCACCACGGTGCAGATCGTGACGTAGACGGCCGTGGCGACGATCCACCCGATGACACAGCCCCACAGGGAGACTGGCCGGGCGAGCCAACTGGTCACCCTGGATCCCAGACGCTCCCGGGTGGTGGAACGCGGGAAGCTCAGCGGCACGGTGGTGCGGTGTTCGGACGTACGCGGCGCCGATTCTTACGCACGGTTGAGGTTACCTAACGGACTTCCACCTCACGGCGATGCCGGCCCGGGTCCGTCAATCACCTCGCTAACGCGGTGCTCGGTGGTATCTGGAGGAGGTTCAGCGTCCCGGCAACGCAGCGCCATTTCGGCGCGGGTTGGCGGTACGCTTATTTAAGTCCCGTTTTTGCTCAAGGACTTCGTAGAATGGGCACCATGAAGACTCTTCGAGCAGGTGAAGCGGTCCCCTCCGAACGTTTTACGCGTTCATCAGGAGTTGTGAGGACCGAACGTCAACCAGAGGTTCCTCTCGCGCGGGCGATGCGCCAATGACGAGAATCCTCGTCGTGGACGACGACGCGGAGATCACCAAACTCCTCGAGACGTATCTCACCAACGAGGGCTTTGAGGTGACGGTGGCGGCCAATGGCGCCTCGGCCCTCAGCGCCGCCGCGTCCACGGAGCCGGAACTCGTGATTTTGGACATCGTGCTCGGCAGTGAAGACGGCCGGGAGGTCTTGCGAGAGTTGCGACTCATTAGTGACGTGCCGACGATCTTCCTGACCGGTCGGGGTCTCGAGAGCGAACGGATCGCCGGACTCAAACTGGGGGCCGATGACTACATCGTCAAGCCCTTCTCCCTGGGTGAGGTGACGGCGCGCATCGAGTCCGTGTTGCGTCGCTCCGGGGTCAACGCGTCCCAGCACGAGATCGAAAAGCCCAACATCAGCTTCGGCAATCTGCAGATCAACGAAAGCACCCACGAAGCGAGGTTGAGCGGCGAGTTACTCGAACTCACCTCCAAGGAGTTCGCGCTGCTGAGCTTCATCGCGTCCTCCCCTCGTCAGGTGTACTCACGCGCCCAGCTGTTAGAGCACGTCTGGTCGTCCTCGAGCGAGTGGCAGAACGAGGCCACCGTCACCGAACACATCCGCCGTCTACGAGCGAAGATCGAAGAGGACCCCGATCACCCGATGTGGATCAAGACGGTTCGCGGTGTCGGTTATCGGTTCGAACCGCAAGTGCCGAGCTGAACGCATCGCGGCTACCTCAACGGCTCGAAGGTTCGTAGTTCGCTAGCCCCGCCGCTAGCGGCGTGAGAGTAGTTCGTGCACCTGATCGATGAGCGCGCTCGGACGATACGGCTTCGCGAGGAACGCGGCCGTTCCCGGTGTCAGGTGGTTCACGATTGACGCGTCCGCGGTTCCCGAGGTCATCAGGACTCGCAACGAGGGATGCGTGCGCTGTAGGGCAGCGGCGAGTTCAGCGCCGTCCACGTCCAACATCACGACGTCGCTCACGAGCAGGTCGATGGTGCCTTCGTAGTCGCCGGCGACTTCGAGCGCCCGCTCGCCACTCTCGGCGACGAGGACCTGGTAGCCATTTCGACTCAGCACCCGCACCATGAGCTGACGCAAGCCGTCGTCGTCCTCGGCCACGAGCACGGTGGCCGACCCCCGTGGCCGTTCGGCGACCGCGACGCTCGTCGTCTCCGGCACCACTTCATCAGTGGTGGGAAAGATGATCTCAAAGTTCGTGCCGACTCCGAGTTTGCTCTGGCACCGGATGACGCCGCCGCTTCCTTCAACGAGTCGCCGGGCCGCGGCCAGTCCGAGCCCCGTGCCCTTGAAGGGGCCCTTGGTCGTGAAGAAGGGATCGAAGCAGTGCGCGCGTGTCTCCTCATCCATACCGATGCCGGTATCCGTGACCGTGATGACGAGGAAGTCGCCGCTGTCACGATCGGCGTCACCGCGGGGCTCGCGTCGCAGACGATCCGCTTCAATCGGTCCAACGCTGATGCGCAGCTCACCCCCGTCGGGCATGGCGTCGCGGGCGTTGATGGCGAGGTTGAGAATCATCTGTTCAAACTGACCGGGGTCAACCCGAATCGCGCCCCCGGCATCCTCGAGCGACCACTGGAGATCGATCTCGTCGCCCAAGATTCGCTCCAAGACCTCGGCGTTTGACTGCAGCACCGCGACGGGATCGAGGACTTCTGGTTCCAGCGACGCGGATCGACCAATCGTCTGGAGCTGCGCGGTGAGCATCGAGGCCCGCGACGCCGTTGACTGGATGTCCTTGACCATGGCGAGGGACTTCGAGTCCGCGTCGAGGTCCTTCGCCAAGATCTCGGCGTAGCCAGAGATCAGCGTCAAGAGGTTGTTGAAGTCGTGGGCCACGCTGCTCGCGACGCGTCCTCGAATCTCCATCTGCTGGGCGTGGTGCACCTCGGCCTTCAACTGACGGTGGTCGGTGACGTCATCGACCAGCATCAAGATGGAGCTCACCTCGTCGTCGGGCGACGGGAGCAAGGCCGCCGAGGCAGTCAGGTCGCGACGGCGACCCTTGATCTCGACTTCGACGAGGTCCCGCGTGCTCGTGAGGGCACCGCCGAGCACGTCGGCCCACAGGGCGGCCAAGCCGTCGGCCGCGCCTTCGGGGAAGCGCTCCGCTTGAGCGGTATCACTCTCGTAGATCGGCCACTCAAAAATCCTGCTCGCGGCCCTATTCCACCACCGAATGCCCCCGTTGAGATCGACCTCAATGATGCCCGCGGGTGCGGTGTCGACGAGGATTCGAAGACGTGTCTCACTCGCCTCAATGCTCCGACTGAGCTCCGTGGCGCCCAATGAGGTGGACGCCATCTGCGCTAACAGCGTGAGGACCTCTCGCTCTTCTGGAAGGAACTCGTCTTCGCCGCGACGGATGGCCAGAACCCCGCGAGCGACGCCACGGTGCTCGAGGACCGGGGCGATGAGCCAGTCGTCGTCGACCCACGGAGCGATGGCTCCCGGTCGAGTGCGCGGCACGACCTCCCCGCCGTCGAGTTCGTTGGCACCAAGGGAGCGCGGCGCGCGACCCCTACGGGCTTCGGCGCGTAGGGGTGCCGCCGCCCCCGACTCCAGGGAGAGGACGGCAACGTCGGCGTCAAAGACTCGTTGCGTGCTCGTGGTCAGACTCTCGAGGATCTCGCGTTCGGTGCGTAGTCCCCCCATCGTGATGGAGGTCGCGATGAGTTGGTGGAGCTGGCTCGC
>PLER01000045.1:0-4195 GCA_003136495.1 Acidimicrobiaceae bacterium | reverse complement strand
ATGGCGAAGTCCTCTAAGAAGCGGTCGATGTCGCGAACCTCGTGAGGCTCGGAGAAGAAGAATCCCTGGCCTACCTGGACCATCTCGCCTTGGAGACGATCTCGCTGCTCGGAGTCTTCGATTCCCGACGCAATCACCTGCACGTGACGCGCTTCGCTTCGCTGCACCAAACGATGGACCAGCGTCGCCGCCTCGTCCGATGACGAAAGTCGCGAGATGAAATCGCGATCGAGTTTGACGATGTCAATGCCGAGCGTCACGAGATCGTCCAAGGTCGACTCGCCAGGTTCGTAGTCGTCGACGGCCAACTGCACGCCCAGTGCCTTCAAGCGCGCGAGACGCGAGGTCGCGAGCCCGCGCTGGGCGAAGAGGGAAGCCTGTTCGAACTCCAAGACGAGCAATGCAGGATTGAAGCGGCTCAACGACAGTGCTGCCGCGACGTCATCGTTGAAGGTTTCGGACTCGAGTTGTCGCTGCGAGACGTTCACCGACATCGCGAATCGATAACCCTTGTCGTGCCACACGGCGCCCTGCGCGCACGCGGTAGCGAGGGCCCAACGACCGACCGGAATGATCAGCCCGCTCTCTTCGAGCTCGTCGATGAACTGGTCCGGACTGAGTACCCCACGCTGCGGGTGGCGCCAACGAATCAGCACTTCGACGCCCGCGAACGCGTTGGTCTGGAGATCGATGGTGGGTTGATAAACCAGAAAGAACTGTCCGTCGTTGAGGGCCGTGTCGAGATCGCGGACGGAAGGGAGAGCCGAAGGCTCCTTGCTCGAAGTTGCCGGTACTTGTGCCATGCGGTGTCGAATCCTTCGAGCCGGTGTGGTCGGGACGATGTCACTTCAACGCGACGTCCTTGCCAACGACGCTACCATTCGACCTTCGATTGTGGATGAACGCTGCCCCGGACGCGCCACGTGCCGGCGACGTAGTGGCTGAGGTGAAGACCCTATTATCACCGCCGTTCCGTTAAAGAGCCGTCACACCAATTCCTCGGAACATTGATCTTGAGAGCGCCGTGTTACATTCCTCGCATGTCCTCTCGCCACCGGCTCGTCGTTAGCGGTCCGGCGCGTGGCAGTGCAGCGCGGTCTCAGCTCGTCCCGACGTTCGCGCCGTGAGGGTCCTCGTCACCGGCGCGGCGGGTTTCATTGGATCAACGACCGCGGAGCTGCTGCTGACCAAGGGTCACGAGGTGGTGGCGCTTGACAACCTCACCTCGGGGCGCGTCGAGAACGTCCCCGTCGGGGCGAGATTCGTCGAAGGCGACTGTGGCGACGAAGGGCTGATTCGCTCCCTAGGGGAGTTTGACGCGTGCATCCACTTCGCCGCCCGGATCGAGCCTGGTGAGTCGATGAAGTACCCCGAGGTCTTCTTTGTGAATAACGTCGCGTCGACCTTTCGGCTCCTCCAGACGCTCGTCGTACTGGGGGTGCCGCGATTCGTCTTCTCCTCATCCTGCGCGGTCTACGGAGATCAGATCGAGATGCCGGTCGACGAGACGAGATCGATTGACCCGCAAAGTCCCTACGGGCAGTCGAAGCGAATGGTGGAAGAAGCCATGAGTTGGCTCGTGGCGTGCGGGAGGATCCGCGCGGCCTCGATGCGCTACTTCAACGCGGCCGGCGGCACCTTGGCCCATCCGGAACGACACAACCCCGAGATCCATCTCATTCCCATCGCCCTCGAGGCGGCGGCGGGTCGAAGAACGCACCTGGAGATTTACGGGGATGACTATCCGACCCCGGATGGGACCTGCATCCGTGACTACATCCACGTGAGCGACTTGGCGGAGGCCCACGTGCGCGCGATCACGGCCCTGGACACCAACCCCGAGTTGGTGCTCAACCTCGGTTCGGGCGTCGGCTACTCCAACCGAGAAGTGGCGGCCATGGTGCAGCGCGTGACGGGGGTCGACTTCGAGATTCGAATCACGGCGCGTCGCCCCGGTGACCCGGCCGCCGCGGTGGCGAGCAACGCCCTCGCGCGCGAGGTGCTCGAGTGGCGGCTAGCGCGATCTGACCTCGAGACCATCGTCGCCGATGCGTGGAGCGCCTTTCAGTCGATGTAAGAGGTGCCCTGTCAGGGGCGGCAACTTCCTGGAGGCGTTAGCCACACCGACAGGGCGCCGTTGTGCGAGGTTCGCACTGGTTTTCCGAGATCGCTCCCAAAGAGTTCCCGCACGACCGTCGGGTCGTAGCCGTGCTTCCAGTACACGACGGCGTGGACGTGATAGGTCGCAAGGAACGTGCAGAGGGCTCGGCGAGGGAGCACGTCCGTCGAGACCTGGGGATAGAAGATGTCGAAGTGACCGTACTGTGCGCTGAGGAGGAACTCTTGAATCGCAGGCTTCGGAAGTAGCGGCTGGAACTCGAGGCCGTAGCGCCCGTAGCCCGCAGCGATCGCGAAGGAGTTATAGGCGGCCTGGACCGTCGCGTAACCGCCAATGATCCGAAAGCGCATCTCGTCCTGGGCTTGCCAGCTCATCACTTCGGTGTCAACCGACGTCGCGTAGGGATAGGTCAGCGTGATCGAGCCGCTGGGTATCGCGTTCAGCACCGACTCCGTGTCGGGAGGGAATCCGGCCGAATGAGTCTGGAATGGCAGGCGAGGAACGATCATGGCGACCGCCAACAGCAGTGCGAGCACCGCGCCCGCGCGTCCCAGCGTTGCGGGCAGCGTCAGTGACGCACGGTCCGCGATGAAACGAAGGAGATGATCGGCGCCGATGGCGAGGGCGATGACGGCGAAGAGCCACACCACGAAGCCAAAGCGCGCGGGGACGACGTTATCGAGGACGGGAATGTGGGCGAGCAACGCTTCGGGCAGGCGTATTCGTGTGGCGTGCGCGTCGATGTCCAACGGTGAGCCNNGTTACCCGCGACGAACCGCTCGGAGATCCCCCACAGTCGATACGGCCCGAGCGCTTCGTTGAGCGTCGGGACGATCGGTCCGAGTAAGTCCGCCCGGTAGAGCTGGAGTGCCTCGGTGGGCAGCACCGGACCGACGAGGTGACCGGGTGCGAAGAGGAGGCTCCACGCGTACCAACCGTCGACGACGAAGAACGCAACGATGGCGGGACCGGCCGCGCGAGCGAGGTTGCCAAACTGCGATCGAAGGTCGTTGCGTGCGACGACCGCCATACCGAGCAGGCCGATTAGGACAACGAGCGCGAGTAACGCGAGTGGTTCCGGGGCGATCAAGACCTGCGCGCCCGCGAGGAGGCCGAGGAGTACGCCCATGCGGAGGGGACGACGCCGCTGTTCAAAGAGGAGTTCGTAGAGGCACCAGACAATGAGCGGGGGGATGGGCGCGAAGACGAGGTTGAGGTGGCTCTGGCCCTGGGTCACCATGTAGGGCCCGAAGCCGTACGCCAGTCCACCGACGAACGCCACCGGCCACCGGCACCAGTTTCTAAGCACCAAGAACATCGACGCGGCGGAGCTCGCGAAGGCCAGACGGAGCAGGACGTTGAACGCGGCGATGGGCCCGAGCGTCAGGGTGATTGGTGAGGCGAGAAGGCCCAGCAGCGGGGCGGAGGTATTGCTCGCCAAGTTGACGCCCAAGGGATAGTCGAGGTAGTTGGTTTGGAACAAACTCAGCCCGTGGCTCAGCGCGAAGGGCACCCAGGCGAGGAACCACGTCATCTGGGCCGGATCGCCGTAACCGTAGGAGCTCATGCCGATCGTCCCGAGGGGCGTCGAAGGAAGTCGAGAGTTGTTCCACGGGACGGCCGGCCAAAAGACCGCCACCGCGAGGACCACGTAGACGACGAGACAGATGGCAATCACGAGGCGCCGACGGCGGCGTGACGCCACCTCAGCGGTGGCGCCGTCACTCTCCACTGGTGACTGTGCCACGGCGAAAGCGTACCAACGCATGTTTTGCGCGAACGGGACCTAGCAAGGGTTCTCGCAGACACCTCGGCGTAGTATCGCCTGTGAGATATCGCGTTAGGCAGGTCCTCAGTTGAAAGTCCAGAAGGAGACGAGCGAATGAGTCAAGCGACGATTGGCAGCGCCTTAGTTGAAAGGCGTCGCGAACTTGCGCTCGAGAAGGGGCAGGCTGCCGACAAGATTGGCATGAGCCGCACGACGTATAGCTCGTACGAGCAAGACGCCCAGCGCCCGTCCGTCGACGTGTTTCCCGCCCTGGCGCAGTTCTTGGATGTCTCGATGGAGGAACTCCT
>PLER01000099.1 GCA_003136495.1 Acidimicrobiaceae bacterium | reverse complement strand
CCGGGGCGCACGTAGTTGAGGTTCATGCGAAGACCGGTGGTCTTTTCGAAGAACGCCAGCACCAACTCGCGCTCACGGAACCCGAAGATCATCATCGTCGTCGCGCCCAGGTCCATGCCGTTGGTCGCGAGCCACACCAGGTGTGAGGCGATGCGGTTAAGTTCGGCCATCATCATCCGGATCCAGACGGCGCGCTCGGGCACCTCGACCTCGAGCAGTTTCTCCACCGCCATCGAGTAGCCGAGTTCGTTGGCGATCGGGCTCACGTAGTCCATCCGCGTCACGTTGGTGCCGCCTTGGACGTAGCTCAGCACCTCGCCGGTCTTCTCCATCCCCGTGTGGAGGTAGCCAATCACGGGCTTGGTGCGTAACACGAACTCGCCGTCGAGTTCGAGCATGAGACGCAAGACGCCGTGGGTCGAGGGGTGCGCCGGCCCCATGTTGATGATCATCGTCTCGTCGTCGCGCCGCTCGTAGTCGACGTCGTTGGGATCGAGCGTGAGGCCGCTCTGGCGAAGGACGGCGCCGACTTCGCGGCCTAACTCGTCGGTGTCGGTGCGACGACGGGGCTGGAGTCCCTGCGCGCCCTCGGAGGTCTCGACGACGAGCGCGTCGACGCGCTCGGCTACCCGTACGGTCTCGTCACTCACCGCGGACCCGGCGATTCTTTAAACTGCACGGGTACCTTGCCGACGGCGTAGTCCTTGCGCAGCGGGTGACCCTCCCAGTCCTCGGGCATCAAGATGCGCGTCAGGTCGGGGTGGTTACGGAACAACACGCCAAAGAGGTCGAAGGCCTCACGCTCCATCGCCTCGGTTCCGGGATAGAGCGAGAAGAGCGAGTCGATGATCGGATTCTCATCGCCCACCTGCACGCGGATGCGGACCCGCTCCTTCTTCGAGAGGCTCAAGAGGTTCACGACGACCTCGAAGCGCGTCGCGACGATGCCCTCGGGCAGCGCTCGATCGAGGTGCTCTAAGTAGTCAACGGCACAGAGATCCACGCACATCTCGAAGCCGTCCTCTTTGAAGGACTGCACGAGACCCACGTACTGCTCGGGGGTCGGGAAGCAACCGAGGTCGCTGGCCATCACGTTCGCCGTGACGACGCCTGGGGGGGCCGTGAGAGAAAGCGAGGTCACTTCGGCGTGCCCACCCTCACGGAGACGGGGACCTCCGGGGTCCAAACGTTCGACTGGGCCTCCACGTGGGTCGGACGACCTTCACTACGGCGCTTCATGATCTCACCGGTGCGGATCTGCTCGTGCAACGTCAAAATCGCGTGCATGAGCGTCTCGGGGCTCGGCGGACAGCCGGGCGCGTACACGTCGACCGGGACGATCTGGTCGACGCCCTGGACGATCGCGTAGTTGTTGAACAGTCCCCCCGTCGAGGCGCACACGCCCATGGAGATCACCCATTTGGGCTCCATCATCTGGTCGTAGACCTGGCGCAAGACGGGGGCCATCTTCTGGCTGACCCGACCGGCCACGATCATGAGGTCCGCCTGGCGCGGGGAGTTGCGAAAGACCTCCATGCCGTAGCGCGCGAGGTCGTAGTCGGCCGCGCCGGCGGCCATCATCTCGATCGCGCAACANNGCGGTCAAGAAGTTGTGCTGGAGATCCTCGAGCGCCACTACGCCGCCTTGTCGGGGTCGGCGCCGATGCGCACGATGGTCGAGGAGCTCGTGCGCGCGGGCATGCCGGGCACCAGGTGCTTNNAGTACTTCGACGAGGCCGAAGAGCCCGAGTTGGCGAAAGACCACCGCGAAGGGGTACATGAAGACCACTTCAATATCGAAGATCACGAAGATCATCGCGACCAGGTAGAAGCGCACGGGGAAACGTTGTGGTGGCTCGATCTCGGGGACGATCCCGCACTCGTAGGGCGCGAGCTTCGCGTCGGTGGGACGCTTGTGCGGCGCCAACATCGACGACGCCACGAACGACCCCGAAGCGAAGAGCACGCCGAGAATGAGGAGTCCAAGTATTGATAAGTACTGGTCCACGCTCATCATTTCTACCAGAATGCGAGAGCCCCTCTGACGGGCGGACGTGGCCATCGATGCACCTAAGATTGCGCCGTGAAAACCCTCGAGGACGTCCTCGCCGCACCGACCCTCTACGACGTCGTGATTGTCGGCGGTGGCCCCAGCGGATCGGCCTGCGCCTACTGGCTGGCCGAAGCGGGCTGGTCGGTCTGTCTGATCGAGAAGAAGCACTTCCCGAGAGAGAAGACCTGCGGCGACGGGCTCACCCCGCGCTCGGTCTACCAGCTCGCCGAGATGGGGCTCGAGGGTATCGTCGCGACCAACGGCCATAAGTACAACGGGCTGCGGGCCTTCGGCTTCGGCGCCGAGCTCGAGATGAACTGGCCCGAACACCCGATCTTCCCGAACTACGGCTACACCATCACCCGCTTCAACTTGGACGGGCTGGTGGCCGAGAACGCCGAGAAGTCCGGCGCCGACGTCCTTAACGGCGTCGAGGCCCTCGGGCTGCTCGACGCCACGCCGGGTCGAGAGGGCGAACTCGTCGCGGCCGCCGGGGTCGTCGTCAAAGACAAAGAGACCGGCGCNNTGGCCCATGGGCATGGCGCTGCGCGGCTACTACACGAGTGATCGCCACGCCGAGCCGTGGATCGACTCGCACCTCGACATCCGCGACACCAACGGTCAGGTCGTGCCGGGGTACGGCTGGATCTTCCCGCTCGGCGACGGCCGCGTCAACGTCGGCGTCGGCCTGCTCTCGACGGGCGGCGCCTGGAAGGGCGTGAACACCACGAAACTCCAGGAGTACTTCGTCGCCCAGACGGCCGAGGCGTGGGGACTCAGTGACGAGACCTGCCTGGGCGCACCGACCGGCGGGCGTCTGCCCATGGGGCTTTCGATCGGACCGCGCGTGGGCGCGAACACCTTGACCATCGGCGACGCGACGGGCATGGTCAATCCCTTTAACGGCGAGGGCATCGCCTACGGATACGAATCGGGACGACTGGCCGCGGCCGTGCTCGGTGAGGCACTCCTCGCCGAGGACCCGACGGCCTTGGCGCTCTACGACGAGCGCCTCGACGCCGCCTACGGTGACTACTACAAGGTCGCGCGCGGCTTCGTGCGGCTCATCTCCGAGCCCAAGATCCTCCAGGCCTGCGTCGGTCTCGGGCTGCGCGTGCCGCCACTGATGCGCGAACTGCTCGCGATCATGGCCAACCTCATGAGCAATGACGCGAAGGGGCCGGCCGAGGTGGGTTACCGCGCGATGTCGCGCCTGGCGAACGCGTTGCCCGCCCAAGCCTGGGACTTGATCTTTAGTGACGGCGCCAAGACCTAGCGCGTCGCGTCAGACGCCCGGTCGCNNGTCATCACGACCATCACCAACTGCAGCGGCGAGGTGACGTTGGGGACTTTCAAGGCGACGACGCCCCCGCGCGCCCATCCCTTGGCGAAGGTCACCGGTCGCCACGTTGTCGCGACGGTGCTGGCGGGTACGCTCGTGCCGTAGGCCGAAAGAACGAGCGTGGCGCTCGACTTGGCGAAACACGAACCGAAGTTCGCCATGGACATCTCGTGCGTGTCCTTTCGCACCATCGTCGTGGTCTTGTAGTACTGGGTCGTCGAGGCCAACTCCACCCCGCCGTGGACGTCGGCGTTGAAGATCGGTGAAGAGACTTGGTAGTCGGGTTGTTGGCCGGCGGCACCGTAGATCCGGTCCCGGGCGTTCGACACCCCGAGGCAGGACTGAAAGACGGTGGCCGCTTTGGCGAAGGTGGAGTCCTTCGCCGGCGGCGTCGTGGTGGTGGGGGTGTACACCTTGTTCGACGGTGGCACCAAGAGGCCGAGGAACGTCTCGCTCGAGTTCGTGGGAGAGAAGCCACTCGGCAGATCGTTCTGGGTCAAGTTCACGAATCGGGCGTCGGCCAGTTCACTCGCCTGGGCGTTGCCACGGTTGAACCACGCCGCGATGCCCCCGGCGAGACTCGCCACCAACACGACCGCGACGATCGCCACGACGGCGACGCGGCGTCGGCGACGCGTGAGGACGCCACCGTGTTCGAGCACCAGGGCGCGCATCGCGTCGTAGTCGGTGAGCTCCCGGTTACGCCAGCAGTANNGGACCGTTCGGCACGAAGGACGGTCGAACGACCCAGTCCTCGCTCCGCAGCGTCGTCACCCGACCACCTCTGCGGCCACCTCTCGGGCGGCGTCCGCGGCGACGTCGACCGTACGTCCCAAGTCGTCCGTGGTGTGGGCCAACGAGACGAAGAGAATCTCGTAGGCGCCCGGAGCGAGCGCCACGCCACGGCGCAACATGGCGTGAAAGAACGCCGGGTAGATCCCGTTGTCGCACAGTG